>JAUVJE010000085.1 GCA_030592355.1 Clostridia bacterium | reverse complement strand
TTTGGTATTTTTAAGAGGGATTCGAACCCGAGAGGGGTGAAGACGTTAAAAATTGATTCAGTGAATCAATTTTTAGTCTGAACGCGGGAGGCCGCTAAACATAAGTAAGGCCGACGCACGGTATGCGAACCGAAGGTGAAGCAGACATAATCCCCGATGGCGTACCAGACCGTAAAAAGACACCAACCATGGTGTTTTTTTACTATGGCGGTTAATTTGGTTTAATGCTTCGTTTGCTCAATGACGTATCACAGATTACTAAGGAATCGAGAAACGTCATCCGGCACGTAGGAGCATACATAAGTGTTTGGCAATGCTGTACCACAGCCGAAGGCGAGGAACGGCATGAGAAAACTCAGTTAAGATGCTCCGTGTGCAAACAAAACGCATCATGCGTATCTTATATACACTCCATTCGGTAAAAACTTTACAAGCCTTGCCTGAAACCAAATTTTCTCGCCATTCACCCTTGAAAGCCATAAGGGATTCGAACCCGAGAGGCAATGAAAATAGAAGATATGGTTCTGGTTATTTTCATTGTGGCATGAACGACAAAATCAAGTTCGTAGGTTTTACCGCAAGGAATGTATCTTGTAAGTGTTAAAATTAAATTCCGACAGGTACAACCGTTGAACATATAAAAGACGAAAACAGCAGTCGTTGCCACACTGTGAAAATGGTCTTGCAGACCGCATTAACTTTATGCAATCTTATTGATAGCACAAAAAGACCCGTTAAGATGACAAAGTGTATAATACGTAAATTGTTTACATTTCCTACTGTTTTACAGTGATATACTTTTTCTATAAAAATAAATGTGGTTTCTGCAGTAATAAAGATAATAAACAAATATTGACATGTGCGTTGCCATAGTTAATTGATTCGGATTTCAGAGAATTCATTGAAAATATAGAGTTTGTAAAATCTCCAAGTTGAATAAAGGAGGATAAAGCATATGAAAAAAGTAATGGTGATTATCTGCATTGTTTTATTGATAATAGCAACAGGATGTTCAGCTGGAGATGGTTCAACGAGGAAAACGGACAGCCTTGATGAAATTACCATATACGATGGAATAAGAGATAATAACAATGCAGCAGGGTATCTTGAATATCTTAAAACCAATAAAGGCATTAAGCTGAATTCAATTCCAAGGGATAGAAAAATATCCATACGGGACATAGATGGTTTGCTGAAAATATATTCAGATATATACAAACTCGCTTTCAACGAGAGGCACGAGTATTTTCTTCCGTTGAATGATATACTCGCTGGCAATAATACGGTCATGGATATACCAGAAGGCATTATGAATGCAGTAACGGATGAAGACGGCAGAATCTGGGCTCTTTTGTTATCACATAGGTTTAATACAAAATCCCGTGTTTATAATGAAAAAATGATGGAACAATTAGGGGCTGACATACCCCGGACCATAGGAGAATTTAAAGATCTTTTAATATTGGCAAAAGAATCAATCGGCACGGATATCATAAGAGTATCGGAAGATACCTGTTCTGAAATGTTTTTTGATGTGTTCGCTTTTTTCAAGTGCGGAATGATTAACAGTATGTATACAGTCAGCTGGGATGAAGAAAGGCAGTTGTTCATGGACCATGCGTCCACGAACGAAATGCTTCAGAGTCTTAAATTTATCAAGGAGCTGGATGAAGCCGAACTCATAACAACTGGTATGGGTAAGGGAAATCTCATAGCTTCTGCTTTCAATAATGACAATGTATTTACAATAGCAATGTCAAATAACAGTGGTCTTGATAATATTTATTCATCAAATGGATTTGATGGTTCAAAATTTACTTTGGAGATAGGATTTGAAAACAGTTTCCTATATGTAGTTCCATTCGGAACATCGGACGCTGATAGGAAAGTAAACGATTTCATCAATGCCTTTTTCGAAGATGAGGAAATGAACAAAGCCGGTTATTGGGGTATAGACGGAAAGAATTACACCTACATAAGTCCTGAGTTTATATCTATAAATGATCCTAAAACTATATATATGCCATGGATTTCTGACTGCTGGTTGACAAATTTCTATATTCCATTAAGAAGTGGTGAAAAACAAGAAGATTATGAATATTGGATGGAGAACAACTGGGTGAAAATTCAGAGGGATTATTATGACGGAGTTTATAGGGTTCTGCCAATAGACAAGTCAATTTCTGATGAGGATCGCGGTCTGCATGCAACGGATATACATATACATAACGCATTTTCCATAACCCTGTTTAAATTCATAAAGGAAGATATGAGCGTCGATGCTTTCTTTGAGGAGTATGAAAAGGAAATGAAAAAGCTGGGAATTGAGGAATATCTGGATGGGTTAAACAGCCTGGAATGAACTGGTTCAAGCTGTCGCCTCATTTGCCGGAGCTAATGTTAAGCCATGATCTTACGACACCTATTTGGACTCAGTTTCAATTTGCCTGCAGTTTCATTAAGGAGCATAGTGGTTCGTTGTCTTTTAGTGTCTTCGAATTTTGCATTTAACCAGGTTTATAGATATAATCAATCCCATGGAAAACATGAGATTCAATGGTCTGGATAAATTCTATGATATAGACAAAGATTTAATGGAATCTGCCGCTTTGGCAGAAGCAAAATGCATGGCTGTCTTTAGCCAGGTTGAACAAACTTCAGAATACAATCAATACAAGGTAATCAAGGCATTTCAAAAAAATGAAATAAGCGAAACTCACTTCATACCAAGCACAGGATACGGTTACGGTGACAGGGGCAGGGATGCTCTTGACAGAGTATATGCAGAGGTGTTCGGAACCGAAGACGCCATTGTACGGCAGAATATTGCAAGCGGAACCGTCGCCAATACAATTATGATGTTTGCCAACCTAAGACCGGGTGATGAAATAATTTTCGCAGCAGGCATTCCTTATGATACACTGCTTGATTCAGTCGGAATCAGAAAAGGCGCTCCGGGCTCCATGGCGGAGTATGGGATTACTTATAAAATTGTGGATTTGAATGAAGGCGTTATTAATCATAAAGGCCTGATAAACGCCATAAGCGAAAAAACCAAAATGGTTTTTGTGCAGCGGTCAAGCGGTTATGATTGGCGAAAACCGGTCATGATTAACGAAATGGCGGAATTGGTACGGAAGGTTAAGGCAATTAATCCCCAAATAATAATTGCCGTTGACAATTGCTACGGAGAGTTCGTGGAAAAGCAGGAGCCCGGGGATGTCGGAGTGGATATAATGGCAGGTTCCCTGATAAAGAATCCGGGTGGCGGAATATGTCCGACAGGTGGTTATATATGCGGCCATACGGACCTTATTGAAAATTGTGCATCAAGAATATATTCGCCTGGTCTTTCGAGGGAAGTAGGGTCGTCAACTGCAGATAAGAGACTCATGTTCCAGGGGTTGTTCATGGCGCCGCATACCGTTGAGCAATGCCTTAAAGGTGCGGTTTTTGCAGCTTCATTGCTTAAATCCATGGGATTTGAAACATCACCCGAATATAATGATGAACGTGGGGATATTGTGCAATTAGTACGTTTTGCAAACAAAGAACAACTTGTCGCTTTTTGCGAAGGTGTTCAAAAAGGTTCGCCTGTTGATTCCAATGTGAAACCGATTCCGTGGGATATGCCCGGATATGATGATCAGGTCATTATGGCGGCGGGAACCTTTGTCCAGGGAGCGTCCATAGAATTCAGCGCAGATGCCCCGGTAAAAGAACCCTATATAGCTTATATGCAGGGTGGATTGGTATACAGCCAGGTTAAGCTGGGCATTCTGGTTGCGTTGCAATCCATAAAAAATCGTGAGATAATATAACCGATATAATGTCATGCACAAAAGATACGACCAAAACGGGCGGAGGAACAAATGCCTGAGAGGGAAAATAAAACCAAGGATTTAGAAAAAATAAGAAAAAGAAGAAAGGTAGTGAAGTACCTTTATTTGGCGTTTCTGTTATTTCTGGTTCTATATGTGCCGGGGGTTCTTTTGGCATCCGGCGGAGCCGGAGCGGATTTGGCAATCATCGGAAATGGGACAATAATTGATTTTATTGAGGCGGAAGGACTTGTGGTCCGGGATGATAAGATTTTCGACATGCCCTTTGACGGGGTATTTATTAAGGAAGCAGACGAAGGGGAACGGATTCCTGCAGGATATAAAATCGCATCAATAGTTGATCAAACATTCGAATCTACATTCACTAAAATGGTATCCCTTGACAATGAAATACTTGCAAGGAAAAAAGATGGGGATATAAACAGCGGTATTTTCACTAAAGACCTTTTACATATAGAAAAAAAGATTCAAACGGGGATTCAAGAAATTGCATTGATGATTGCCACGGGCAGTCTTGAAAATCTTCAGTCAATAATGATTGAAATCAATAATTATTCTACATATAGGGATGAAATTATTTCGGGCAGCTCATCTTCGGATGCATATACAGAGGACCTGGAAGCTCAGAAGGAGATACTGCAACAGAGCCTTTCCGGTAAAGTGGTTTCTAAATATTCAATAGAGCCCGGATATATATCATACAGAGTAGATGGATATGAAGATATTTACAATACAGAAAATATAGTTGAATTTACTCCTGAGGAAATTCGAGAAGCCGTGGAAAGGGGAGGTAACATCGAGAGCGACGAGACCGGTGAAATCTTCGCGCGGCTTTCAACCGGCAATTATTTTACAATTGCCTTTGTACTGGATGAGGATGAAGCGGAGAGATTGAAATCCAGCGGAAACGCAAAGCTATACATTGATGAACTCGGAATTCAGTTTTATGTCAATAAAATCGAATTTGGGGTAGAATCCGACGGTAAAGTTTGTGTGTTTTTCCAGACAAATAAAAAACTTAACGAGTTGGCATCTGTAAGAACGGTTAAAGCCAGAATTATATTTTATGAGTTTTCCGGTCTGATGGTCCCGGTAAAGAGTTTGGTAAATATGGACGCACATCCAATCAGGCAGGTTGAACTGGCAATGCTGCAGGATAATTGGGTGCATTTTATAGAAGTGGAAGTTATTGCTAAAGACAACAGCAATGCAATAATAACTAGTCCGGGTGGTGGGTTAAGCTTGTTTGATTACTATGTTCTTAAGCCCAAAAAGGTACAAGAAGGTCAGGTGGTTAAGTGATTTCGTATATCGGAGAAAATTTAAATAAACTCAGAATTGAGATAGAGCAAGCCCGCGGGAGAGCAGGAAATAATCCCGAAGAAACAATTTTAGTTGCAGTCTCAAAGACGGTTGGCGTGGTGGAAATAGAAGAGGCCCGAAAGCATGGCTGCATTGTATTCGGCGAAAACAGGGTGCAGGATTTCCTATTGAAATATGAACATTTCGGGGGAGCGGTGGATTTTCATATGATTGGGCACCTTCAGACCAATAAGGTTAAGAGTATTGTTGGTAAAGCAAAGTTAATTCATTCTGTTGACAGCATCAGACTTCTCGGGGAAATAGAACGTAGGGCAGCCATATCCGGAGTAGTACAGGATATTCTGCTGCAGGTGGATGTGTCGGGAGAAGAGAGCAAATTTGGCGCGGGTATTGACGAAATGAATAAAATGATTGAGATAAATGAAGGAAATGCGCATGTGAAAATCAAAGGGCTCATGACCATGGCACCTTTTGCAGACAATCCGGAAGAAATAAGATGGGTGTTTAGAAAACTAAGGAATGTTTTTATTGACACGCAGGAAAAAACATTTTACAATACTATTATGGAGTATATCTCTATGGGAATGAGCGATGATTTTTCCATTGCCATTGAAGAGGGCGCCAACATGATTAGGGTGGGCTCCAGAATATTCCGTGACACACACTAAAGAGAAGACACAATAATTTACTTAAGAAAAAGGAGGCATACTAATGGCTAATATGCTGGACAGATTACTAGGCGCGGTAGGATGGAATCCGGAAGAAGACGACCAGGGCGGGGTTTTCGACGAAATCACAAAATCTTCAGAAAAGAAAAAGACAAGTGGAAATGTAGTGGCGATGCCTATGAGCGGAGGCAGCACTTTGAATGTGCTTTATCCCGAAAGTTTTGACGAGGCAAGGAACATTTGCCAATTCCTCAGATTGAATCAGGCGATTATTGTTAATCTGGAAAATATGAACAGAGACAATGCCCAGAGAATCGTAGATTTTATCAGTGGTTCGGTTTATTCGCTGGACGGCGGCATCAAGAAAATATCCGCCGGAATCTTTGTGATTACTCCAAGTACTTTTATTGTTGAGGAAAACATCCGCGGCGATGATGTAAAAAAAGAATTAGAAGACAGGGGCATGTCACCCTGGGCCAACTAAATAGAAAAGGGTTTTAATGTCATTATTTTTTAGAGCGATTTATTATCTGCTTGAAGGAATTTCATATTTACTTTTAGCAAGGGTTATATTGTCGTGGATACCACAGATAAGAGACAGTAAGTTTTATAGTTTCATACATCAGGTGACCGAACCATTGCTTATCCCGGTTAGGAAACTGATTAGTAAAACCAAGGCCGCCAACTGGCCGATTGATATATCAGTTATCATTGTCTTTATATTAATAGGAATTCTTCAGATGATGATAGCGCCATATATGTACTAAAAGACCTGCATTTATTTGCAGGTTTTTTCATCTCAACCAATCATTTCGGAAAAACATCCTAAAGATAAATTTGGCATTTTATAGAAACTCCTATGGGAAATTCATTTATTTAGTAATTGTTTATGATTAGCAAATTAGTGTATAATATAAATAAAGGTCAGAGATAGTCAGGGAAGGGAAACAAAGTGAAATATAAAGACTACTATGAAATACTGGGAGTAGATAAGAAAGCAGACGAGACAACAATAAAAAAAGCTTATAGAAAACTCGCAAAGAAATATCATCCGGACACTAATCCTAACAATAAAGCTTCCGAAGAAAAATTTAAAGAAATCGGCGAGGCATACGAAGTGCTGTCCGATAAAGAAAAAAGAAGCAAATATGATCAATTCGGCAGTAATTATAATTATGGAAATGGAGCGAATTTTGACCCTTCGCAGTTCGGGTACAGCTTTAACGGGTCACGCGGTGGAAGTTCTGCAAGTGGTTTTTCAGACTTTTTTGATATGTTTTTCTCTGATGGCTTCAATTCGGGTGGTATATTCAGCGGCAGACGGGGTGGAAATAAAAGCAGCGGGAGAACACGTTTAAAGGGCAGGAACTATGAAAGCGAACTGACAATCAACCTGAAAGATGGTATTAACGGCGATTCGAAATCAGTTTTGATTGGTGGTAAAAAGATCAATATAAAAATTCCTGTGGGAATAAAAGACGGCGGCAAGATAAAGCTCAAGGGACAAGGTGAAAAAATCCAGGGAGGGTCTCCGGGTGATTTGTATCTAAAAATAAAACTTAAACCTGAACGGGGATATACCCTCAACGGTACAGATATTGAAAAGAAAATAGATATTTTCCCATGGGAAGCATATTTTGGTATAGAAAAAAATGTAAAAATACTTAATTCAAATATTAAGTTGAAAATTCCCGGAGGAATAAAAGGCGGAGGGAAAATAAAACTGCCCGGGAAGGGTTATTATGATTCAAAGGGGAAACGGGGAAATCTTTTTATTAAAATTAATATAGTGAATCCGGACAATCTTGATGCGGAATCTGAAAAACTGTACAAAAGATTAAAAAGCAGAGGTGTCAAATAAATCAGTTAATTCTATTTGAAAAGCTAACATAACCCGGCAGCTTGTTTCCAATAGGACCGGTTAGTTTGTATTGCTGAAAAGAATTAATAAGCTTAACAGTATTTAATTATTGCCTCTTTTACCTACACCATTTAAAATGGTGTAGGGAGGTTTTTTTATGAAAAGAAGAGACAGGGTTATAAAAGCATTAAATTTTGAAGAAACAGAAAGAGTCCCTATGGATTTGGGTGGTATGCGTTCGTCATCAATAAGTTGTTTTAGATATCGCGAACTCAGAAAATATCTTGGTCTAAAGGACGGACTTCCAATGATTTACGATGATTTCCAGATGTTGGCAATTCCCGAACCCGATGTTCTGGATATTCTGGATTGCGACGTCGTTTTTGTAGACGGCACATACAGCAACGCTTTCGATGAAACAGATAAATTCAAATATTATGATTTTAACGGGCGGCTTCCTGCTCTGGTGGCGGATCCGACGTCATATACAGTACTGGACAACGGCACAATTTTAAAAGATGAAAAATCAATGCCGCCGGCATCGACTGTATTTGACGCCCCTCACGGCGGCCATGCTTTTGATCTTAGCAATATTTATAAAAAACCTCTTGAGGACTTAAGGGCTGAACTGGAAAGCCGGGTTATGAGCGACAGGGAGATTGAGAATCTTGCACTGTTGTGTAGAAAAGTAAGAGAAACCACAGACAGGGCGGTATTCCTTAACGGCCATGAGATTAACATAAATTTCATAGGAGGCATTGCCAATGGCTCAATGCTGTGTCTGCTTGAACCCGATTATGTAAAAGCCGACAATAGGATGAAGGCAGAATATAATTCCAGGCAAATGGAAAGAATAATTGAAGCTGTTGGTAATAATATAGATTTAGTGTTATCGGGGAATGAGGATATGGGGACACAGAACACTACAATAATTTCTCCGGATTTGGTTGACGAAATGATTATGCCCTATTTCAAGATGGTAAATAATGCAGTACACCGTGCAAATCCAAAGATGAAAACTTTCCTCCACTCATGCGGAGCGATATTTGACGTTATTGACAGTGTTATTGATGTTGGTTTTAATATTCTCAATCCTGTTCAATGGACTGCAGGAGGTCATTCATATAAAGAGTGGAAAGATAAAGCCAGAAATAAGCTGGTCCTGTGGGGCGGGGGTGTTGACAGCCAGCACGTTCTTCCAATAGGTACCCTGGAAGAAATAGAAAAACAGGTTGCAGAAATTGTGTCTTACTTAAAAAAGGACGGTGGATTTGTTTTTTGCAACATTCATAATCTGACAGCTGAAATCGGTCCGGAGAAAATCTCCGCAATATACAAAACGGCAAAAATATCATAGGAACTATATGAAATTTAACCCGCTGGTATAAATTAAGGTGAAAATTTAATAATCGGTTTATTGTATTTTGAAACTTAAAGGATATCCTAAATCAATGGATATCCTTTTTTTCGACAGGCGCCCCATTTTCCTGTTCGGCATCACGGCTCTGATCGGAGTATATATTGCAACCGGCGAAAGTACTGTTCAGGCGCTGATTCTTGTTGCTGCACTTCTTATAGGCGCCTATATCAAAAAGACAAATTACAGGTATTTAATTGCTGCCGTACTAGTGGGAATTGTCTTTTTTCTTTTAGGTATATTTGCCGGAATTGCATTCGATGAAGCATATTCTAAAGCCAACGGGGAAAAATGCGTCATAACAGGTACCTTCGTATCCGTTGATTCCGTTATAGAGAAATATACTTTGATTACTTTGAGACCCGATGGCTTCATGATGAAAAAAATCAAGGTATACATTTTTGAC
>JAUVJE010000142.1 GCA_030592355.1 Clostridia bacterium | reverse complement strand
TGGCTTCTAAGTATATTGCCATAGCAAACGATAACCCAATTGTGAGTTCTCTTATCATTATGGGTGAAAGATTGCGTGTTTTTATCGCACATATAAGAACTCCTTTATAATGGCTTAACCTATCATTCCTATGGATAATAGTCAATGTGGATGGGCTCCATTAATTCTATGATGTTAAGAGATATTTTATCTGGCAAAAAACGGACTCATTATGAGGCTAATTCATTTGGCCCAGAGAGACGGATTCGAAGCTCCATTATGAGTTAACCTGAATACAAAATTTAGAATAGTCTCGATATCAGCTTATTGCTAACATCTACTTATTACATTGAATAACCCTAATTTTATAGAGTTAATTACTCAGTGATAATACCCATAGGTTAATCGAAAAAACGTCGTTAAAATTAATTGTAGTTATAATAATCAAGCCAAGGTATCTCATTGTATTTATTGATTGTTTCCTCTGCTCCAACCTTTTTCATTTCACAATATTAGGAAAGTGAAAATTCATACCCGAAATGAGTTCTTGAAGGATAAAGGGGACTAAAGGAATTCATGAGCACAACAAAGTTATTCTAATATAATAAATATCTTAAATAAACCTAAATACTTATTGCCGTCTTCTAAAACAAGGGAATCACTTTTATAAATACTGAATACATAATAGTTTATTCTCTCGAATTGGGATTCTGAATACATGCCGGTAACTGGGTTGGTTGTATTAATTAGCTTATCAACACGACCTATACTGCCGTCCGCATATTTTTTTATGTTTCTGGCAGCTTTATTTTCCATAAAATTATTAAAATCATCTTTTATTGGATTGGTTGCAAACATAATAGTGCCTATTATAATAACGACAACAATAATAATACCTAATGTTTTCATATTCTTACCACCTACCTCTTACTGTTAAATTTTCAGCAACCCAATAAAAACATCATAAGCTCTGATTTATATTTCCATTATACTCTATATTAGTAAAAACATTTGATTTGAGTGCTTAAAACTTTGATGATGAATTTAATGCCTATAAAAAAGTATGGAACAATTTGTAACGGAGAAAGGGGTTAATCAAAGAAACAAAGTCAAAAAATATTTCAGGTTATATAGAAGCGATTCGATGTTTTGGAAACATAGTATTATTGAGAAAAGAAGAATGTCTTTGCCTTCTCATATATGGTTTGATAGGATTAGAATGAAGTAAGAATAAACAGTACTTGCGGAGTCGGTCATACGACCACTTAAGAATTAGACCAAGATAGAAGCATTACCAATCCGTTTTTTAAGAAAGTAAAATTTATAAACTAGTAATATTATTGATTAGGGGGCTGCAAAATGAAAATGACTAAACTAGAAAAAATATTCGTAAATGCTAGTGCACGTACCCGCAATATAGAGGTTATTGAACAATTAGTTAGTCACATTGAATTAAATGATGTAAAAAGAGTATTAGAAGTCGGCTGTGGTATTGGAGTGCTTTCCTCCTATCTGGCAGAAAAATATAAATGGGAAATAACAGGAATTGATTTAGATTCTAAACAAATTGAGAGAGCAAAAAATGAGCACAGGGAAAACAAGTATCTGAATTTTATGGAAGCTGATGCTACAAAACTTCCATTTGAAGACAGTGAGTTTGATTTAATTCTATCTATTGATGTATTGCATCACATAAACAACCGTAATAGAGTATTTAATGAAATTAGCCGTGTTACGGCAGCAAATGGATTTTACATTATAGTTGATGCCGCATTTCCAAAATTCTTTGGGAAATATAGTATTTCGGCAGATGAAATTATTAATTATATGAAAAGAAATAGTTTTAGAATTGTACATAGGAAAAAATCACATAAGTTTTGTATAATTGGGCGAAAGGCATAATAATCTGGTCAAATCAAGGTGTACTGAAATAAAAAGCGTTATGCAAAATGAGATTTGATAAGATTAAAAAATCTCATTTGAACTTAAAAAACTGGACCCTATACCAGGAGCGAGACCAATACAATCTTAGCTACATCCGGTTGTAGTTCCGCAAACCTGGCAGACTTTGCATGTCCCGTTTTTTATGAGATTATCACTACCGCAATTTTGGCAAGACTCCCCATACACTTTCTCGCCCTCAGTTTTAGCCGAGCCGGTACCGTTTTCATTTATTTCAACTTCTTCACTGTACACGCGTGCAAAAGTCTTAGGCTTAATATGACAACGGGAAAAATCTCCCAGTTCTATATCAATAACTTTACTGATAAGATCGGAAATTGATGTAACGGATTTAATATATGGATGCCGGCTGACGAACCCTGACGGCTCATATTTCTGGTTGCGAAGTGTCCGTGAAATTTCATCTGCAGGTATATTGTATTGAAGCATATTGCTTAATGCTTTCGATAATGAGGCTAAAATGCCCTTGACTACAGTGCCTTCCTTATCTGTTGAAACGAAAATCTCCGCAATATTACCATTGTTGTAAAAACCGAGGGTAATGTAGAGCTCAATATCATTAATTTTTGCAGCATGAGTACGACTCAGATGCATGCCTTCAGGTTTTATCCGAATAGGTGTGTTTTTGCAGTTTTTAGCATAATCAACGAGTTCAGCATAGCTATAATCTTCAAAGACCCTATCAACTTTTTCAACGTGTCCGGTTGATAATGGCTGAGCGGCCTTACATCCGTCACGGTATATTGCAATTGCTTTTGTACCTGTGGTATACGCCAGCTTATGAATGTCTTTAACGTTATCTACAGTAGAATATGAGGAGAGGTTAACAGTTTTGCTAACAGCGCCGCTGATTAACGGCGTTATGGCTGATACCATAAGAACGTGGCCCTCCGGACTGATTTCATTTGCTGTCTCAAACACCTTTATATGTTTTGGGTGCAAGCCTGGTGCATTTTCGATGGAGTTATTTTTAAGTTGGCCGGTTTCATCTTTTTCAAGCATATAGTCGAATATTTTCTCAACTTCATTTTTTTTGTAGCCCAACCTTTTAAGCGCCGCACGGATTACAGGATTTATAATCAACATTGACCCTCCGCCCGACAGTTGCTTAAAGACTACATGACTATAATAAGGCTCAACGGATGTAGCGCCGCAATCCATGGCAAAGGATATGGTGCCCGTCGGAGCCATTACACTCACCTGGGCATTGCGGTATCCGAATAATTCGCCTGCTTCTATTGCGAGATTCCAGGCGGATATTAAATTTTCGCTGAATTCATCGGGCAGTAAATCATGATTTACCAGCAGCGGTTCATAATTCAGGTCCTCGAATGCGTCAGTTAAATATCCGGCAACACGGGCATGATTGCGAATTATCTTTTTCATGTGCTCGCTGTTTAAATCATAACTTTCAAAAGCTCTCAATTGTTCAGCCATAAGAGCCGAAGTATAATAGGAGTATCCTGTCAGGATGCCTGCAAGCGATGCTGCCAGGGCCCTGCTTTCATCACTGTCATATGGATATCCATATAATAGGAATAGTGAAGCTGTGTTTGCCAGTCCGAGCCCTGTTGTCCTGAATAAATAACTTCCTTCGGCAACGGCCTCAGTAGGAAACTGCCCCCAGTAGATAGAAGCTTCCAGTATCATCTGTATGAGACAGATAAGGTGGATGTAGCCGTCTATGTTAAAAGAGTGTTTTTTCTCGTCATAAAACCTGAACACATTTATACTTGCCAAGTTGCATGCGGTATTGTCTAAAAAAGCATACTCGCTGCAGGGGTTTGTCGCATTTATCCTATTATGTTTTGCACCGAATTTTCCATCTGCACCGCTTGGGCATGTGTGCCAGGAATTGAAGGTATCATCAAATTGTAAACCGGGGTCAGCGCATTCCCAGGAGGAATAATTAATTTTATCCCAGAGAGCAGCTGTTTTAACATCCCTGTCAACGGTATGGTCAAGTTTTCCCTTAAGCTTAATCGTGCTGTCGGGATCAGCATCCAGATTTAAAACCTTAGACATGAATTCATGGTTTGTTCTGACTGAGTTGTTTGAGTTTTGACCAGCCACCGTCTGATATGCTTCACCATCCATTGAAGTATCGTAACCCATTTTGCCTAAGTCGCGGACTTTCTGCTCTTCGCGTGCTTTCCATGTAATGAAATTTTCAATTTCGGGATGGTCAATATCTGCAATTACCATTTTAGCGGCACGCCTGGTTGTTCCACCGGATTTTATAGCACCGGCATTCCGGTCAAATCCTTTTAAAAAGCTCATCATACCGCTTGATGTTCCACCGCCTGACAACTTTTCATTTTTTGCGCGTAAAACTGAGAAATTTGTTCCCACGCCGGATCCGCCGCGGAATAGGGTTGTTTCGCTCACATAGTGTTCTGCTATTGAATTTTTACCTAACAATTTATCCTCAATAGCTATAATAAAGCAAGCAGATGCTTGTGTTCTTGTATACAAATCCTTTGATTCTATAACTTCCCCTGCGGCTTCATCATAATAGTAAAGACCGCTTTTCCCTCCATCGATATTATAATTTCGTTTTATACCTGTATTGAACCACTGCGGGGAATTCGGTGCCCATTTTTGTGAAAGCAGGGCAAAAACCAGCTCGTCATATAAAATCTGCCACTGTTCTTTGTTCTTTAACAAACCTTCTGCTAATAATGCGTCGGCCCAGAATCCTACCATTCGGTCAGCAACTTGCTTCATGCTGTGTTCATAGTCATATTCTCCGTTGATTCCTGCTTTTCTGAAGTACTTGCTTGCAATAATATTACAGGAGTTTTGAGAATAATCCTCAGGAAACTCCAATCCCTTCATGTCAATAATGACTTCGCCGGTCTTCCAGTTTTTCATATGGACATCGATTTTTTTATACTCAAACAGATCAAATACACTTTTATTGTTGTTTTCCAGGCTTTTAGTGAATTTCCTGACAATTAAGCTATCTAAATTATGCATATATTTACTCCTGTTGGTTTTTTTAGAACCACTATATGTTGTGGTGGTTCAATCATTGTATCATATAGATTGTGGTTGTTAAATATAAATTAGTAAAATTTATAAACTTTTTTCCGATGTGGATAGTATCTCTATTGTATTAATGCTTTTTTTATCAAATTTTAACGAAGTTAAGTGTTTTTTAAGTATGATTGGATAGGTTGTACCTCATAAATGTTGAAATAATATAATTGAAATGCAGCGCTTAAATAATCGGTGTTTTGGAATATAATATGAAGCGTAAAATTAAATCAATCGATAATTACGTGAACACACAATATGCATACGATTATCGATTGATTTATACCCTCAGTATTAGTAATTCCTAATACTTAAGAAAATTAGTCGCTTTTTGCCCACTTTCCGTATTGTGTGCCAGTATAAGTTCCTGCTCCGCCATTAAGATATGCCACACTAAATTTATTATTCTCAGCTAAGAAAAAAGGCGCAAGCTCAGTATTGCTTCCCAACATTGTTATACTAGTAAGCTGCGGATTATATGCAAATGGAAATCTTTCATAATTTGTAGGAGGAGTAACTCCCTCAGAAGCCGCTCCAATCAACTTAACACTAGCCGGTATTGTAATTGAAGTAAGTTTATTTATCAAAAATGCACGGCCGTCTATTCTTTCAAGGCCGTCGTTGAATACCACATTTTCTATCAGATTATCTTGGAATGCAAATGATTCAATTACTTTAACTAATGGCGGAATGGTTATTTCAGTCAGCTTATTTACCGCAAAAGCGCTTCGGCCAATGTGTGTTATTGTATCTGGCAAAGTTATTTTGGTAAG
Source organism: Clostridia bacterium (assembly GCA_030592355.1). Classification (GTDB taxonomy): domain Bacteria; phylum Bacillota; class Clostridia; order DUPQ01; family DUPQ01; genus JAFGQE01. The sequence goes on along the minus strand of JAUVJE010000142.1, from coordinate 556 downwards.
TTGATTGTCTGCAAATACCCTAGTATTAATTTTTGTTATACTCGGTGAAATATTCACTTCAGTTAATTCGTTTTTCTGAAAAGCAGAGATTTCAATAGTTGATAGACTGCTTGGGAAAACAACTTGTGTTAATTTATTTTCAGAAAATGCATTGGTTCCGATTTTCTCAAGCTTATCTGGAAAAACAACACTATTCAAATCTTTATTATTAAATGCATTTGAAGCAATAACGAGGACAGCGGCTCCATTTATTTCATTAGGAATTATAAGATCAGTGACTCCCAAAATAGACTCTTGAAACCCACTTAAAGTATTAGTAGCTGGATCAAAAACAAAAATCTCTTCATCCGTCAATGCTGAAAGATCCGTTGATGCCTCTGTGGGCACCGGAGCATTTTGATCCTGAGGTTCTTGGCTCTGATTATTAGGCTCGTCAACTTCGTCCTTTTTATTATTGCAGCCAGCTAAAACAGATATAGACAAACACACTACAATAACAATAATAAATAGTTTTTTCATAATAAAACCCCTTTATTCTGATATGTCTATACACATT
>JAUVJE010000225.1 GCA_030592355.1 Clostridia bacterium | reverse complement strand
TAAAGAATACTCAAATAACCGTGGCATGTGATGTTGCCAATCCCCTTTATGGCAAAACAGGAGCGGCATATGTCTATTCTGCGCAAAAAGGCGCATCAGACAGACAGATAAAGCATCTTGATGACGGACTTCGCAACATGTCGGCAATAATAAAAAGAACATCAGGTAATGATATCGGAGGCCTCCCCGGTTCAGGAGCAGCCGGCGGTCTGGCCGCGGGGCTTATTGCCTTTACAGGTGCAAAACTGAAAAAGGGCATAGATATAGTCATTGATGCATGTAATTTTAAGCAAATTTTACCAGGAACGGATTTGGTACTTACCGGGGAAGGTCAAACTGATTATCAAACGGCATTCGGCAAAGTTCCAGTGGGAATCGCTGTCGCCGCCGCAATGGAAAACGTACCTGTAATCTGCATTTCCGGTTCTCTTAGAACAGGTTTCGAGGATGTTTACGATAAAGGCATTAAAGCGATTTTCAGCATCACTCCAGGTCCTGTAACTCTTGAAGAATCAATAAAGGATGCAGAAAAAAACATTATTGATACAACCTGTAATGTTATAAAAACATATTTTAACGACCCACCTGTTAAATAACGGTATTAACGGGTTCTCCGCTGATATAGGCCTTAAGATTATTCGCTGCAATATCCATCAGCCTGAGTCGCGCTTCCTTTGCAGCCCAGGCAATATGCGGTGTTATTATGCAGTTTTTTGCTGTAAGCAGCGGATTACCCGGCTTCGCAGGTTCATGTGAAAGCACATCAACGGCTGCTCCTGCAATCCTTTCATCATTCAGAGCATCGGCAAGGTCCGCTTCATTGACTACCGGTCCTCTAGCCGTGTTTATCAGCATGGCTGATTTCTTCATTTTTGCGATTGCTTCCTTATTGATAAGATTTCTGGTCTCATCAGTCAGGGGGCAATTCAGGGAAATGACATCAGCCTGAGCCAGCAAATCATTAATTTTACTGAATGTTGCCCTGCTCTTTGAATCATATGTTTTTTTGTTCCGGCTGTTGTAAATAACATTCATCCCAAAGGCTGCGGCAAGTTTTGCAACCGCACGACCTATCTGACCAAAACCTATGATTCCCATGGTCTTGCCTTCAAGCTCAACTAAAGGGTAATTCCAAAACGCAAAGTCTTTACTATTGCTCCATGCTCCGTTTTTCACATCGAGGCTGTGAGCGCCTGCATGATGGCACATCTCCAAAAGAAGGGCCATTACCATCTGTGCTACCGCGTTGGTGCTGTATCCGGGAATATTGGTTACCGTTATTCCCATTTCAACCGCTGCTTCAACATCAATTACATTGTATCCGGTGGCCAGGACACCTATATATTTTAACTTGTCAGCTTTTTCAAGCGTTGCGCGCCCTATAGCTGTTTTATTCGTGAAAACCGCCTCGGCACCGCTGATTCTTTCAATCACTTTATCCTTTGACGTACGGTCATAAACGGTCAAATTACCAATATCAGCTAAGTTTTTCCATGTTATATCACCCGGATTCAGTGCGTATCCGTCAAGAACAACTATTTTCATAATATTCTCCCCTTCTGTCTATATGGTCCGGCCTTCCAGCTGAGCAAGAGGTTTCAGTTTTTTCATAATATTGTCAAACATTTCAGGCGTCAGCGCTTGATTTCCGTCGCAAAGCGCTTCATCAGGACAATTATGAACTTCTATCATCAGCCCGTCAGCACCGAGTGAAACCGATGCCTTGGCTGCAGGTTCAACCAGCCATGAAATTCCGGTTCCGTGGCTTGGATCCACTATTACCGGAAGATGGCTTAGTCTTTTAACGATAGGAACGGCACAGATATCCATTGTGTTACGGGTAAAGGTCTCAAAGGTTCTCATTCCACGTTCGCACAGTATTATATTTTCATTTCCTTCATTCATGACATATTCCGCCGACATAAGCCATTCTTCAATGGTTGACGCAAATCCCTTTTTCAGTAAAATCGGTGTTTTGATTTTGCCAAGCTCCTTCAGGAGGCTGTAATTTTGCATATTACGGGCTCCCACCTGAATTATATCTACATCCTCAACAAACTTATCCAGTACATTTGCATCCATTATTTCAGAAACTATGGGCATGCCTGTTTCTTTTTTTGCGAGAATCAGCATATCCAGGCCTTCTTCACCCAATCCCTGAAAACTATATGGCGAAGTCCTCGGTTTAAAAGCTCCACCCCTTAAAAAACCTGCTCCGGATTTTTTTACATCCTTGGCAACTCCAATTATTTGCTCCTCGCTTTCAACGGAGCAAGGACCCGCTATAATGGCTAGTTTTTTACCGCCGATATCCTGTCCGGCTACTGTAACTATAGTGCCATCCGGTTTGAACAGTCTGTTTACTTTTTTATATGGTTCCTGGACCCTCATGACCTTAGCAACAATCTCATTCTTTTCAAACCGCACTGTGTTTACACTTTGGGTATCACCAACCAATCCCAGAATGATCTGTTCAGCACCTCTTGAGAGATCCACTCTGAGGCCAATGCCTTCAATTTCTTTTATCAGTTCCTGTAATTTAATTTCCGGAACTTTTGGTTTTAAAACAATAATCATTAATTTTCTCCTTAGCTGCCCTTGCAAATAAATAGGGCTCCTGCGAGCCCGGATTTCATATATTAATTTTCCGCTGCTCGAATCAGATTTCTTTTTTTATGTATGAAAAACTCCCGGTACGGATTAGGTTCAATACCGGGCCTGGATAGATGTATGAATAATTTCCTATAACGTTTTTCATCCGGTTCCCTGCCTTTTCTATATTTTACACACCTATACCCCTAAAATCAACTAAATGATTTCCCATATCAAGGAATCATATACTTCGCCGAGGGGAAATCATCGGCGGGGCCAAACGTCATTGTTGTACCGCAGACGAAGTCGAGGAACGACATAAACGTTTCCCCGCATACAATTCTACAGCCGCAAAGAGGAATCATATACTTCGCCGAGGGGAAATCATGTGCTTGTGAGTATTTGTCCCCAGAGACAATTTGCATTTTGCCCGGATAAGAGTAACGCGGTTATGAGTTATACGATATAATAAAACAATGACTAGAGTGAAATCATATTTAAAAGAATTTTTCAGAGTATTG
>JAUVJE010000035.1 GCA_030592355.1 Clostridia bacterium | reverse complement strand
TGAAGATTACACATTAAATAAATTAAGCTGCACTTTTAAGCGTAGCTTTTTTATAAAATAATTTGACAATTAAAACTAAAGCACAATGGATTCAAGCAATTCGGCAAGTTCGTCAAAAGGGGGTGCGGCTCCCGGTAATCCTGACAGAAAGGACTTATAAACCATTTCTCCGTAGGAAAGGTCGATTATTGTAAAAATCAGCGTATTGCCCAAACCATATTCGTCAGAAGGGGAGAAATATGTGTCAATAAGGATTATATACTGTACTTCGGAAGAATCATTAGTATACCAGTCATACCCGTCCAAGGCATATACTTTATAAATTTCAGCAGGCAGCATTGCTTCAAAGCTGTCGAAGCAGGGTTCCTGTATCCACAAGACTTTGCCGGTTAATGCAAATGAAGATGGAAACGGTCTCAGCACGCCGGGAACAGGTTCATCTCCGTATTTTATTTCGGCTTCCATAGCTTTTGCATAGAATAGATCGACATCATCCTGCTGTATATTTCTTTCAATTGACGAAGAACATGCAAAAAGAAGTATTGAAATTGTTAGTATCAGCACCTGAAGCAAAATGAACTTTCCGGTGGTGAATTTGATTGAAGTCTTGACCATCATTGATACCTCGTATAGTAAGTTTAATACCAGTAATCCCATCAGTCAACAACATTTACAATACAATGGGGACCGGCTGATATTAAAAACATAATCAGATTGCTGAATATGCTTTTAATGCAGATGAGGATTAAATCGCTTTTTTAAAAATCCTGCGGCGCCTGTGCTGGCGGCGTTCAACATCCTTCCACATGGTCTGAACCATATAGTTATCTTCAAGCTCTGGACCGGTTTCACCGATTTTGATGCCATTTTTTATAGCAGACTTCAACACACTGTCAAGCAATAGGGAATTGGCTCCCGTACCCTGGTAATCCGGATGAACGGCTACCAGATAAAAATCAAGAATGTCATTTTTTTTCAGGGAACGCAGGATATGTATGAAACCGAATGGAAGCAGCCTGCCGCCTGCTTTTTGCATGGCTTTTGAAAGAGAGGGTATAGTAATTCCGAAACCAATGATATCATCATTTTTATTAAGAATTATTTTTATGAAGTCCGGATTTACAAATCCAAAAAATGTGTCAACATACATTTTTATCTGCTTTTTAGAAAGTTCGGTTGTTCCGAACAAAGGGGCAAAAGCAGTATTATACAAATCAAAAACCGCAGGCGCCCATGGAAGAATGTCCTTCTTTTTATCGAATTCAATTAATTTATATCCATATTTTTTCTTAACTATTTCAGCAATCCTGTTGTATTTTTCGAGAGGTTTATCAGGTACGGTAAGTTGGTATTCAATCCAGTCGACTTCTTTGGTGAATCCTAATTTTGCCATATGGTCTATATAGTAGGGGTGATTGTAGATGGTTATGAACATGTCAAGCTCTTCATAGCCTTCTACCAACATTCCCTGATGATCCATATCGGTGAGCCCGAGGGGACCGTGTATTTTTGTGTATCCGTGTTCCTTAGACCAGTTGATGGCGGTTTCCATTAATTTTGATGAGACTTCGAAATCATCTATAAAGTCAAAATGAGTGAAACGTGTAGAATTCTGATTCCACTTCTCATTGCTTTTTTGGTTGACCATCACGCCGATTCTTCCAACTATTTTTTTATCAATATATGCCAGAAAAAATACAGCTTCCGAGAAGGCATATGCAGGATTTTTATCTTTTCTGAGGGTATTTACCTCATCAATGATTAAATCGGGAACAAAGTACTCGTTGTTTTTATATAAATCATTTACAAATTTCACGAACTTGCGCAAACCGCGGTTATTTTTTACAGTAACTATTTTAACCATAAATCCTCCTATAAATACAAGTAGTATACCCATGCAATTTTACTATAAATATTTATTTTTAGCAAAAATTATGATAAGCTCATATGAGCAATTAAGAAATATAACTTTTATCATAAACCTAACTAACGAACACCCTTTGGGTAATGATTGGAATTTACTGTGTTCCAATATTACTGTGATATAATTAATTATGTATTAAAACAGAAAGTGGGATGTTTTATGGAACAGGAGAAAAAGACGAGAAAAAAAGAAGATATAAACGAGTGGATTGTCGGTGGAACTACCCTTATTGGTTTGGGAGTTGGTTTTATTTTCTTTAAAACATCGATTTTCCTTTTTATCGCATGTCTGTTTATAGGAATAGGCATTGGATTGGTATTGAGTCCGATAGTAGTAAAAATTAAAAAAGACTGAGTTGAAAATTCATATATCGGTTTCTAAAATACAGTTGAATATAAATTGTTCAAGAGGTGGGTTTATACTATTTGACAGCACATTGTGTTGATACTATAATATTTTAATACGTTAAAGCGATGAATGCATAAAGTAAGGTTTCGCATCCTACAGAAAGCGGTCCGTATGCTGAGAGGACCAAGGCACTGGGGAACACCGACATTTCATGCGGGAGTACTGTTTTTGAAATGCAAGTAGGAAACAGCGGCTGTGGAACCGATATTCCGAAGTGCCCGGTGCAGCCGGGAAGAAATGTGATACCGTGGATATGCTCTGTCTCTTTGAGAGACGGGGCTTTTTAATTTCCCGCCGGCACGAATTCTGCGAAATGTCCCGGGTATCCGCCGGATACTTGGGTTGTCGACCGGATGTTTTAACGAATTGATTGAAAAGCATGTGGCGATAATATAAGATTAGAGAGAGGTAAAATTTATGACTATCTGGAATCCCAAGTACGAATGCATGAGTGATGATGAAAAACACAGGCTTCAGGGCGTACGCCTGAGAGAAACTGTGGAGCATGTTTATAAAAATGTTCCGTTTTATAAGGGGAAAATGGATTCAATGGGAATACTCCCCGGGGATATCAGGGGAATAGACAATTTGAGAGATTTACCTTTCACCTATAAAACAGACCTTAGGGAACACTATCCCTACGGACTTTTTGCGGTGCCTATGGATGAAATAGTGAGAATACACGCATCCAGCGGTACAACTGGTAAAAGAACGGTAGTTGGATATACCAGAGAAGACATTGAGGTCTGGGCGGAAGTTTGTGCCAGGACAATCAGCTCCTGTGGTGCAACAAAGTCGGACATCCTTCAAAACGCATATGGATACGGTCTTTTCACAGGTGGATTGGGAATTCATTACGGCGGTGAAAAAATTGGAATGTCAGTCATCCCGATTTCAGGCGGAAACACCAGACGCCAACTGGAAATTATGATGGATTTCCAGTCAACGGTAATATCATGTACCCCTTCCTATGCCCTGTATCTGGCGGAGGTAATTGAAGAATCCGGCACTGATCGGTCAAAGATAAAATTGAAAGCCGGTATATTCGGAGCCGAGCCGTGGAGCGAAAATATGCGCAGGGACATAGAGAAACGTCTGGGCGTGCTTGCGATTGATATTTACGGGCTCAGTGAAATAATCGGCCCCGGCGTATCGCAGGAGTGTCCCGAAAAATGCGGTCTTCACATTAATGACGACCATTTTGTGCCCGAAATAATTGATCCGGATACAGAGGAAGTCCTTGAATATGGTAAACAAGGGGAAATAGTATTTACCACGATTACTAAAAAAGCTCTTCCATTGCTAAGATACAGAACAAGAGATATTTCGCGGCTTTACAATGAACCCTGTGCCTGCGGAAGAACAACATACAGGATGGAAAAAGTCACAGGCAGGACCGATGATATGCTCATAATCAGAGGAGTCAATGTATTCCCGACACAGATAGAAAGTGTTTTACTTGAACTTGGAGAAACCGCTCCGCATTACCAGCTCATAGTAACCAGGGCAGGTACTATGGACGCACTTGAGGTTCAGGTTGAAATGACCGACTCACTGTTTTCTGATGAGGTTAGAAGGATTGAGGATTTGGAAAAGAAACTCAAATTCAATATCGAGAGCACACTGGCAATAAGCGCAAAGGTAACCTTGGTTGAACCGAAGACGATTGCCAGAAGCGAGGGAAAAGCACAGAGAGTAATAGATAACAGGGATTTATAAGGAGGAACTGTAATGCTGGTAAAACAAATATCCGTTTTTCTCGAAAACAAAGAGGGAAGGGTAGCGCAGGTCACTCAGATTCTGAGCGAGTCAGATATTAACATCCGGGCGCTTTCTATAGCAGATACCACTGAATTCGGTATTCTGAGACTGATAGTCGACAAACCGGAGCTTGCAGAAAAAGCACTTAAAGCCGACGGCTTCACAGTGAGTATTACCGAGGTTATAGCTGTTTCGATAAAAGATGAACCCGGCGGACTGGCCAAAGCCTTAAAGATGCTTCATGATGACAAGATAAGCGTGGAATACATTTATGCGTTTATATCAAAGACAAGCCACAAGGCAAACGTCATTTTAAGGGTTGAAGAATGTGAAAGAGCTATAGAAAGCCTGGAGACCGGGGGATTCCTCGTACTGAAGGCAAGCGAAGTATATGACATATAAGGGGGCTGTGCATTGATAGCTGAAATCATAGCCGTAGGCACTGAGTTGCTGATGGGGCAGATAAACAATACCAATGCCCGGTATATCTCGGCTCGTTTTCCCGATGCTGATGTTTATGTTTATTATCATACTGTAGTAGGAGACAACCCCGTAAGGTTGTCTGCCTGCTTGAGACATGCGCTCGAAAGAGCCGATGTGGTCATTACCACCGGCGGACTCGGTCCCACGCAGGATGACCTTACCAAAGAAACCATTTCAAAAACTCTGGGGCTTGAGTTGATTTATGACAGAGAAACACTTGAAGGAATTCGCAGATTTTTTGATGAACGCGGGCGTAAGGCTGCCCCAAATAATGAAAAACAGGCATATTTCCCCGAAGGCTCAACAATACTCCGAAATGACAATGGTACGGCGCCGGGGTGCTTGATAAAGCAAGGCGAGAAGACTATTGTTATGCTGCCAGGACCGCCATGGGAAATGGAACCTATGTTCGAAAATTCCGTACTTCCCTATTTTTTAAAGGTAGCAGACAGCAAACTGTATTCAGTGTATCTCAAATTGTTCGGCATTGGGGAATCCTCTATGGAAGATATAATAAATGACTTGGTTTCAACTCAGAAAAATCCTACAATCGCCCCTTATGCCAAGAGGGGTGAAATAACTCTCAGAATAACTGTTAAATATAATCCGGACAAAGAAAACCCCAAAGAAATGATGGCTCCTGTACTGGATGAAATTAGCAGCAGGTTAGGCGAATACATTTATTCAAGCAAAAATGAGGAGCTAAATGAAAAAGTAGCTTCAATGCTGATAGAAAGAAACTGCAGTATCGCAATCGCAGAATCATGCACTGGCGGCATGCTTACATCTATGCTGACGGATGTGCCGGGAATTTCAGCGGTATTTGACAGGAGCATAGTAACATATTCCAACGATGCAAAGGTAAGGGAACTCGGAGTAAGCCCCGGCACCCTGGCTAAATACGGGGCGGTCAGCGGTGAAGCCGCGGCTGAAATGGCCAATGGAATCAAAGAGAATGCACAGTCCGAAATAGGGCTTTCAATAACAGGTATTGCAGGTCCGGGCGGGGGGACGGATGAGAAACCCGTGGGACTTGTTTATATTGGGTTGGCATCGGGAAGCGGAACTGAGATTAAGAGACTGAATTTATGGGGCGACAGAAACAGAATAAGGCATTCTGCCTGTCTGAATGCCCTTGATATGATAAGAAAGAATCTTAAAATTATAAAAACGGAGGATAATTGATTGTCGCAAAAGGCAAGTTTCAGAAGCACGGCAGCAATGATAATGTTTTCCGTTATGCTCAGCAGGGTGCTGGGCTTTTTCAGAACCGCATTGATACCGGCAAGAATGGGCGGCTTCAGTGATATTGCCGATGCATATAATGCAGCGTTCCAGATCCCCGACCTGATGTACGGCCTTCTTGTAGGGGGGGCGATCGCAGCGTCTCTTATACCTATGCTTACAGGTTATGTGGAGAAAGGCAAAGAGAAAGAAGGATGGCGCGTCGTTGGCACATATATTAATGTAATGATGATTGTTATGTTGCTTTTAGTCATTCTTGGAGTAGTATTTGCTCCGCAGCTAATGGATTTGATTGCAAAAGGATTCAGTAAATCCGCGCCTGAGAAAATGGAGCTTGCAGTCCGGCTTACCCGCATACTTATGCCGATATCCTTTTTTATGATGCTGTCTGGTTTTTGCAACGGTGTAATGAACTCATATTCCAGATTCGCAGTAGCTGCTTTTGGACCCTGTGCTTACAACTTGGCGACAGTCCTCAGCATTTTAATCCTCAGCAATTCGGACAAAGCTGCGAATTATGGCGCTGATAAAGTTGTTCTCGGAATAGTAATATGCGCTTTCTTATATTTCCTGTTGCAATTTTCATTTACGATTAAGCATCTCAAACATTACAGACCCCGGCTTTATACCGGCAACCCTGATTTTTCAAAAATGATTAATTTAGCGTTGCCTACGCTTTTAACCTCAGCCTTCATACAGATAAATTATATAGTATCGAAATATTTTGCATCGTTTTTTGCAGAGGGGAGTTTCAGCGCCCTTGAGGTGGCGGGGAAGACGTGGCAGATGCCTCTTGGGATTATTGCCCAGGCGGTGGGGGTGGCTATACTGCCGTCGCTTTCAGCCCTGTATGTTTTTAAAAAGTTTGATGAACTCGAAGATAAGCTGAATTCCGCGCTCCGGTTTGTTTTGTTTCTTGCTGTGCCTTCGGCAATGGGACTCGCAATCATCAGCAAACCCACAATCCAGCTGCTTTTCAATTGGGGAAAACTTACTGAGACCGGTGTTGTGCTTGCGGGAAGCATGCTTGCATTTTATTCGTTCTCTGTTGTTACGCAGTCGGTTAATACTATAATGAACAGGGCTTATTATTCTACAAAGAATTCTATACTTCCGCTGGTAGCTGGTAGCATCGGTATAATAATTAATGTTGGACTGGCTTATTTAATAACAAGAAAGACAGGTATTGGAGCCGCAGGCGTAGCCATAGCCTATTCTGTATCCACTGTTTTCATAACTGCAGCACTATTGTTTCTGTTTAAGAATAGAATCCCCGAATTTAAATTTATCAATAGCTCAGGATTTATTTCAAAGACAATGATTTCCGTTATTTTGATGGGTATTGTTGTTTTCATTGCAGACCGGTTTGTAATGCCGGGAATATTCAGAGGAAATATTATGGCAATGAGTAAAATTAATCAAATAATATGGGTTGGTGCAGATGTTTTTGTAGGATTGGTTACTTACGGAGCGACGTCGTATGCATTGAATATTGATGAAATGCGGCAGATAACCAAAGGTGTTCTGGGTAAATTAAAAGAAATTGTCAGTCATTGACAATAAATGGAAATTACCATATAATATGTGTTGACACAGTCAATATGACGTACTATAATAGAACAGAACAAATGTTCTTTTTGGAGGTTCTAAAATGGATAAGAAGAAGGCACTGGATATGGCGCTTCTGCAGATAGAGAAGCAATTTGGAAAAGGTGCAGTAATGAAATTAGGGCAAAATCCCATAGATCATATAGAAAGTATACCTACGGGGGCTTTATCCCTTGATGTCGCACTTGGAGTCGGCGGTGTTCCAAGAGGCAGGATAATTGAATTATACGGGCCGGAATCATCGGGAAAAACAACAGTTTCCCTTCATATGATAGCGGAAGCCCAAAAGCTGGGTGGAGAAGCTGCGTTTATTGATGCCGAACATGCCTTGGATCCATATTATGCAAAAAAATTGGGCGTTAATATTGATGATCTTATAGTTGCTCAACCGGATACGGGCGAACAGGCTCTTGAGATAACGGAAGCACTTGTGCGAAGCGGCGCCATAGATATTATTGTTATAGATTCTGTTGCGGCTCTCGTGCCCAAGGCTGAAATAGACGGCGAGATGGGTGATTCGCATATGGGTCTGCAGGCGCGGCTTATGTCCCAGGCTCTCAGGAAGTTGGCCGGGGTTGTCAGTAAATCGAAAACAACAGCTATATTTATTAATCAGCTAAGAGAAAAAATTGGAATCATGTTTGGTAATCCGGAAGTTACTCCGGGTGGACGTGCGCTGAAATTCTATGCATCTGTCAGGATTGATGTAAGAAGAGCTGAAGCAATAAAAGACGGTACGGAAATTTTGGGGTCCAGAACAAGGGCTAAAATTGCTAAAAACAAAGTGGCTCCGCCTTTCAAACGTGCGGAATTTGATATAATGTATGGTACAGGAATATCCCAAGAAGGCTGTGTGCTCGATATGGCAGCTGATATTGGAGTTGTAAATAAAAGCGGTTCATGGTATTCGTACAATGAACAAAGGATTGGGCAGGGGAGAGAAAATGCAAAGAAATTCTTTGCGGATAACCCTGATATAATGACGGAAGTCGAAAAAAAAGTAAGAGTTCATTATGGTCTGGACGGAGGCGCTGATGAAGATAACCCGGATAGCGGAGCTAAATAAAGATTTCCTTGTTATCTTTGAGGATGGAACTGAATTAAGACTATCCGAAGAAGTTTACTTCACATGTGCAGTATATGAAAAAGAGGAAATGTCATCCGTTGAAATAGACAGGCTTATTTTCAAAGAAAAAGTTACAGACGGACTAATAATTTGCAAGAAATATTTAGCCGGTGGCCTTAAGCCGAAAAACCGGCTTTTTGCATATTTGGATAATAAGAACATAGAAATTGAAGTGGCTAAAGAAATTATTGGAATTCTGGAAAAAGAAAATTATCTTGATGACATAAAATATGCAAAAAAAAAGGCTAAACGCAAAATGATAACGTCGCCGGTTTCATCCCGTATGCTGGTAGTGTATCTTGAAAATGACGGTGTTGAACGTAATATTGCTGAAATGGTAGTAGCGAAAGCCCGTATTGATGATAAAAAGACTGCGGAAAAACTGGTGGCTAAAAAAAACAAATCTACAAAGGGAAACAAACGCAAAACTGCAGTTTTTCTAGCATCTAAAGGATTTGATGAGGATACAATACTTGAAGTAGTAGGCAGGGAGGATTTATGGAACGAGTGATGATAATATCTCTTGGATGTCCTAAAAATACAGTTGACAGCGAAATTATGTCAGCAATTGCAGAGAATGCCGGATATGAGATAACAACTGATCCTAAAACAGCGAAAATTGCAGTTGTAAATACATGTGCATTCATTGAATCAGCCGTTGTAGAGGCCATCGAAACTATACTGGAGACGGCAAAGCTCAAGGAAACAGGAGTGCTGAAAAAACTTATTGTAGCCGGTTGCCTTACTGAACGCTACAAGGAGAAGATATCTGAAGAAATTCCCGAGGTTGATTTGTGCATAGGCATAGACGGCATTCCGCTTCTGGGAAAATTGTTGAAAGAAAATGCAAAAGGATTGGTTACAGGGGAGCTTGAGTCCATTGATTTTTTGAATTTGGAAAGAAAACTCAGTCAAGACGGGGGAACTGCTTATATAAAAATTTCCGATGGTTGCGATAACAGCTGCACATACTGCATGATTCCGTCAATAAGAGGAAAGATGCGAAGCAGAACCATAGAGGATATCAGCAATGAAGTCAAAAAATTATGCTCTGAAAACGGAATAAAGGAAATTATTTTGGTCGCCCAGGATACTACGGCATATGGAGCCGATATATATGGAGCCCCATCATTGGTTCAATTATTACATGAATTGGTAAAAATCGATGAAGTGAAGTGGATTAGGATGCTGTATTGTTATCCGGAACTCATATTAAAACCGTTGATAAGCATTATGGCTGCTGAAGAAAAGATTATTAATTATCTCGACATACCTTTTCAACATGCCTCCGACAGCATATTAAAACTTATGGGACGAAAGGGAACCTTGGCTGAATATAACGGATTAATTAATAAACTGAAAAATATTATACCGGATATAGTAATCAGAACAACATTTATTACTGGATTTCCCGGAGAAAATGATGACGACTTTAATATTCTGAAAACCTTTATAGCAGAAAATAAATTTGACCGTGTAGGCGTATTTACATATTTCGATGAGGATGGAGCCGCATCATATATGCTCCCGGATAAGGTCGGCAATGATTTGGCGTTGAAAAGACGTGATGAAATAATGGAGCTTCAGCGGGGTATATCACAGACAAAAAACCAGGAGCGACTGGATAATATCTATGATATAATCATTGAGAATGTCTCGGACGATGGTATTTTTTACGAAGGCCGTTCTTATGCGGAGGCTCCCGAAATCGATGGCAAAGTATTTGTGGCTTCGGCAGAACCTCTTATGGCAGGTGAAATTGTTCGTGTAAAGATACTTGAGGCAAGAGAATACGACCTGATTGGAGAAGTCGTCTGAATGAGTTTACCCAATAAGATAACTATAGTGCGAATACTTTTTGTGCCGGTTTTCATGTTTTTTGCAATGCCCGCCGCAAATTGGTATCCAAGCGGTTTGCAACAGCTTTTATCCACAGCGGGGCCTTACATTGCCATCGGGCTGTTTATTATTGCGGCATTGACAGATATTCTCGACGGACACCTCGCCAGAAAACGCAATGAAGTGACCAATCTGGGCAAATTCCTTGATCCCATCGCTGACAAATTGTTGGTATTGGCAGGGTTGCTGGTGCTTACGGTCAGATTCGACCTTTCAGTATGGATTATCTTGATTGTCTTTGCACGTGAACTGATGGTTATGGGAATCCGCATGATTGCCGCAGGAGAGGGCGTAGTAATTGCGGCAAGCATTTGGGGAAAAGTAAAAACCGTAATTCAAATAATCGCAATTATAGCGTATCTTCTGAATGATGTGGTTGAACAATTGCTAAATGGTTTGATAAAGGACATGTGGTATCTTGATGATATAGTTATGGGAGCAGCCATTATTATTACAATTTACTCAGGCATTGATTATTTTATTAAAAATAGAGGTTTCTTAAAAAAATCCTGACATTTTTTATTTTTCAAATAATAGCCCAAGGCAGATATTTGCCTTGGGTTATTTTCAGGTTGGTAATGCTAAATGGAATATTGAAGAGGATGTAATGGTGTGCTATGATTTCAGGTAATGGTTATTGAATCAGATAAAAAAGTTAAAAATGTTGCTCTGGTATTTTACTCAGTAACAGCGCTTTATTGGTTTGCTTTGTATACCTATGGCTCGGTATTGGGAAATCATGCAGCCGGTATGGGGGCAAATGCAGCAATGATAGGCTTGATTTCAGGCTCTTACGGATTTGCTCAAATGCTTTTAAGAATTCCTGTTGGAATTTTCTCAGACAGAATGAAAAACAGAAAAATGTTTATCGGAGCAGGATTGCTGTTTGCATGCATCAGTAGTATTGGGCTTGGCTTTGCAAAAACTCCTGAACAATTGTTGTTCTTTAGAAGCATAGCCGGTATTGCAGCTTCGATGTTTGTAGTCTTCCCGGGATACATAACAGAGATGAATGGCAATGCAGATAACCATAAAGTTATGGGAACCCTTAGCGCAATAAACAAGACAGGAAGGATGGCTGCAATATTAATCGGTGGAATCACTGCCCAGATATTTGCCGGTGAATGGGCTTTTTTAGTGGGTGGGATTGTTGCAGGGATTGCAATTCTCCTATGGGTGTCTTTGCCGGGGGATGCTTATCACCCGGACCACAGGGATTATTCAATAAAGGAACTGGTAAGTGTATTAAAAGACAGAGACTTGTCTATTTCCGCCGGGTTGACCGCGTTATTTCAATTTGCAGTGTTTGCAACAACCTATACATTCACTCCTATACTTGCTAAACACCTTGGCATGGGGGACGCGGCAATAGGGCTGTTAACGGCACTTTTCACAACGATGGGAATTGCCAGCGCCCTGCTGAGCGGAACATTTTTTAAAAATACATTCGGACCTAAGAAAACAGTTTCCATTGCCTTTGGCATCTCCGGTCTGGCATTTGTTATGATGCCTTTCATACAGGTGGTATATATGCTGTTCATTTTACAAATTATTGCAGGATTTTTCATGGGGCTTATACTTCCTTTGATGATGGGGCAGAGCTTTAAAAATATTCCAAGGGAGAAAAGGGGAACGGCAATGGGTTTCTATCAGGCAATTTATGGAATTGGCATGGTGTCGGGTCCATATGCTGTAGGCTTGATAACAAGATATGGTAATATAAAGGCAGGTTATGCTGCGGTTTTGATTATTTGTATAGCAGCTGCTGTTCTGACATATATTTACGGTAGCCGGGAGCGAAAAAACGGATTGGTGAAATATTGATACGGATGGGAGAGTCCAATTGAATTGACATTTTATGATCTGTTCAAACTATAATTCCAGCGAATAGAGGAGGAAGAAAATGAATTTTGCGATAGCATGTGATCTTGAAGGACTTGCAGGGGTAGTGGGGTTTCCAAAAGAGGGACTAGGAACAACATCCAAACAATATGAATTTGCAAAAAAACAGGCAGTCAGGGAAATAAATGCCGCTGCAGCAGGACTCTTTGACAGTAACGCTGATAAAGTTTATGTATGGGATAATCACAATGGAAGCCTCAATCTTGACTATATGGAACTTGATAAACGTGTAGATATAGTTGCAGGAGTGGGTGCAAAACACAGATGGCCCGGGTTATATGACAAGAATATTGATGCGGCGCTGTTGCTTGGGTATCACCCAAAGGCAGACACATATGGGGGAATCCTGTCACATACATGCAGTTCGGTAACATATCAGTATCTTAAAATTAATGGTAAAAGTATGGGAGAAATTGAAATAGACGCTGTTTCTGCCTGCCGGCTTTTAAATGCGCCTGTAATTTTTGCAGCCAGTGACGACAAGGCAATTTCTCAGGCCAAAGAAAGCCTGCCTTGGATAAAATCAGTCATAACAAAGGAAGCCCTTGGAAGAAATCTCGCGGTTTTAAAACATCCTCTCAGGGTTGTGGACGAAATAAATGAAACGGTAAAAAATGCCGTTGAGCACTTAGAAGACATGCAGCTTTACGATGTAGAGGACCCGGTTGAAGTTGAAATGCGTTTCCTACGGCTTGAAGATGCTGAAAAAGTTTATAAAAGCAAGACAAAAAATGTAGAACTTATTGATGCGTTTACAGTCAGATTTACCGCTCAAAGTTTCCTGGAGTTGTATTAATGGAATTAGTAATTAGAAAAGTGCTGGCAAAAGATATTCCGGTAATGCTTGAAATACAGAAAAAAGCATTTTTGGTACAAGCCAGGATGTATGACGCCTATAATATCCCACCCATGATCGAAACTGAAGATGATATAGATTTATACTCTGATAAGCTTAAGATATTGGTTGCAGAATCGGAGGGGAAATTAATCGGAAGTGTCCGAATTGCATTTGGAGATAATGATGCAGAAATAAAAAGGCTTTCTGTTGCAGACGGCCTGCAAAACAAAGGAATCGGGAGAAAGTTACTGAACGAAGCAGAGAAGCATTGCGCAGGGCTCGAACGAATATGGCTTTTCACCGGGGGACAGAGTAAAAAAAATATATCACTGTATACAAAAATGGGGTATGCGCCCTACAAAGAAGAACCATTTAAAGATCAATTCACACTTATATATATGGAAAAACTTCTATAGGAAAGTCCATTTAGTTTCGTATAAATATTTAGCACAAGTGGTGTACGGTTAGCAACGTTCTTCGGCTTGCCTGCGATACGGTTTATAGGTGTGCCAATGACAATGTTCACTCGTTAAAAACCTGGGTCGTGAAATTGACATTCAGGGTAAGGCAGCGTACCTCGCTTCCTTTGAAAGCTACGGTACATTTTATAGGTGTGCCAATAACAATGTTCACTCGTTAAAAACCTGGGTCGTGAAATTAACATTCAGGGTACTACGACGTTCCTCGACTCCTTTAGAGTTTACGGTGCGTCGTTTAGAAACAGCCACCGAAATTAATACGGCGGCTGCTGTAGAATGCACCTAAAATTGGGGGTTCTTGGTGCTATTGGGGGTAATAGTTGGGAATGGTTTTAACTTCCCTTGCTACATGATTATCATACATTGTTTTATCTTTTGAATATCCATATCAACGCCAAATATACGATTATGCTCCCCAAATCATCATATTTGACTCGCTGACCCTGGGACACGCAGTTGATTTTCGACTCGCTGACCCTGGGTCACAGAATCGATTTTAGGTTAGGTTGCCTTTATATAGTTCTTCTTCGCAGGCTTCATTGCGATGGAAAGGGACGAGACGCAGCTTCAATGAAGCCTCAAAGGGATATAAACGATATTTGTCCAGCGGTTCAGGGCCACAGGAATGATTGCCTATCCCGTTTTGAGCTACATCCATATGTACGCATACACTGCCTTCGGGAGTCAGGTCTTTCTGATGCTTTGCCTTGTCAAGTTCATTGGTGGTATATAAAAGGGCACTGGCGCTTACTGGTGTATCGGACATAATCATAAGAGCATTTCCGGTTGAGTCTGCGAATGAAATCCAACGGGTATCAAGCTTGTTTCCTGATTCCTGCGGGTATTCATAAGGTTCCAGTTGATTAGCCGTATCACCTTCATATATACCTAATAAGGCGGATTGGCATCTGTCGGAATAGCTTTCGTGGGGGCCTCGGCCATACCATTTTAAAGATTGCATCGATAAGGGAAGTTTGAACTCGAATCCGATTCGGGGAATATATTCTGAGGATTGCAGGGGCTGAAAATCAGATTCAATATCAACAGTACCGTCCGGGTAAATTATATAATCAGTCTTGACTCTGAAAAGTGGTTTTTCCCCTATAGCTGACATGACCCTGATGGTTTCGACGGCTACCGATGAAGAACTTTCTGATACCTCAAAGAATTCGGTTCTGCCTATCATTCTGTCAAGTCCCATATCCAACCAGATTTTTCGCATTTTAGCTTTATCATTGTCCGTAGCCGCTCTGAAAAAGGAAGGGGTGAAGCCGTCGTCCAAAAGTGAAACGCCTTTATTGAACCAATCTGTCATTTCAGCCGTGAGTCTATTAAATGTCATTTGAAAATCAGCTCCGCTTATATT
>JAUVJE010000067.1 GCA_030592355.1 Clostridia bacterium | reverse complement strand
ATATTCCCGGTTAATGTTCTAAAGATGATGAAAATTCCTTTAGGCATAAAAGGGATGTTGCCAGCGACCATTATTACTGCCATTGTTTCTCCAATGGCCCGGCCAATACCGAGTATTATGCCTGAAAGAATTCCTGATTTGGCTGCAGGTAATTCAACTTTGAAAATAGTCTGCATTTTTGTAGCACCAAGGGCAAGCGAAGCTTCGGTATATTCTTTGGGGACGGATGAAATTGCATTAGAGGAAATAGTGATAACAGTTGGCAATATCATAAACGACAGTATGCAAATAGCACTTAAGAGTGATTGACCCATGGGAAGATTGAACGTTTTTTGTATAAAGGGTACGATTATCATCAAACCGAAAAAACCGTAAACCACCGATGGGATGCCGGCCATTAATTCAACAGCTGGCCTCAGTATTGACACAAGCCAGGACGGAGCTAACCTTGAAAGCATTACAGCTGTGTATAAACCAATGGGAACTCCTAGTGCAATAGCTCCAAAAGTTGCATATATCGAACCAAGTATCATAGGAAGGATTCCGAATCCTCCGTCTGCATATACCGGGCTCCAGTCAGTACCGAAAACAAATTCTATAAACCCGATTTCTACAAGCCCGGGCAGACCGGAGTAAAACATGAAAAATGTTATTAATGCTACGGAAAGCACAGAAACAAATGCACAGAATAAGAATAACTTCTCAACGATGAAAGTAAAAATTCTTTTTTCTCTTTTAAACCTAATCAAATACGCTGTTGAGTTCATTATATGTCTCCGGTTAATCAATTTAATCCGATTAATTATCTTTAAAAAAGAATTGAAGTGCAATGGAAAAGTTAAGGACTGGCGTAAAGCGGCAGAACCTATCTTTCCCAAGTGGAGATTAATCAACTCTTACATAACCTTCTGCTTCAATTACGTCTTGTCCCTCTTTGCTGAATACAAAATTCAAAAATGCTTTTGCATTTTTATTAGGTTCACCTAGCGTAAGCATTAGAAAAGGTCTTGCAACTGCGTAAGTACCGTTTTTAATTGTATCTGTAGTACACTCGATGCCATCGACTGTAACAGCTTTTACGTCATAGTCCAGTGAACCGGCGGATATGTATCCAATTGCGTTTTCGTTGCCTGCAACAGTAGCTTTGACAGAACCTGTACTATCGGAAACAACCGTTTGAAGTACATGCGATTCAAGATCAAGGATATCTTCAAAGGCACCTCTTGTACCTGAACCTTCTTCGCGTGATATTACGACAACAGGTTTGTCAGAACCGCCGATTTCAGACCAATTCGTGACTACACCTGAAAAAAGGTCTTGAATTTGTTTTGTTGTAAGTGTGTGTAATACATTTGAAGGATGGACAACTATAGCAATTCCGTCAACTGCTATTTTGTGTTCAACAAGACCCTTGCCTTTTTCTTTAGCCTTAAGATTCCTAGAGGCCATTCCGATATCAGCTGCACCATCCAGCGCCTGTGTAACACCAACAGTGGAACCGCCGCCCTGTACTTCTGCACTTGAACCTGGATATTTGTCTTCAAATACTTCAGACAGGGGACCTGCAACTGCCTGAACTGACGTTGAACCAACGATTGAAACTTTATAGGTTACAGAAGGTGTTGTACTGTAATTGGTATCACTTTCATTTTTACAGCTTACAAATATTGTGCCAATTATAAATAATGTTAAAACGATTGCCATGAATTTAAAATAGTTTTTTCCCATTTTTCAACTCCAAACATTTATTTCCATAATAAGAATAACCCTTTTACATTAAGCAGAAATTATAGAAATGTTAAATCGATGTAAAATAAAAGGAATAGAAAAAGTTGTATTTGTGCTTGATTGAGTTGAATCCGGTGGAAGCGCAGTTTATTTGTAGAAGGCGGAAATACTTTTTAATCTGTCGATTATCGGAATGTGCTGGGTGCATTTTTGTTCGCATAAACCGCATTCAATACATTTATCAACAAGTTCCGGTGGAATACGCCAATGATATTTAATATTATCTTTTAATGCGGCAGCATCTCCAAGAATCATTTTGTTATAAGCCAGCATGAATTTAGATACAGGGATTTCTTCCGGACAGTATTCGCAATAACGACAGCCTGTACAGAGGCTGTCATGGCTTTCTTTGGTGTAGCTGTCGATTCTGGTAATTGTATTTTTAACATAGTCTTCGGAGAAGTCTAAATTATTGCAATTCTCTCTAACGTGTTCAATGGAATCCATTCCGGTGAGAACTACGGTTATTTCTTTATGCGAGGCATTAAAACGTATTGCAGCCTGAAGAACATCAGTATCAGTTTCATTCTTTATGTAAGAGAAATAGTTTGGATTATCAGGTATCAAACCGCCGCCAAGGGGATTCATCGTCACCACAGCGATATTGTTTTTAAAAGCAGCTTTTATTCCCGCTTGCCTGTATTTGTAATTTGTTATGTTATAGCCCAAAAGGATACCGTCAAATTTCTGCTTTGATGCAATTTCTGCAATTTCATCACCCGTGCAATGTGTTGATATACATATGTGTTCTACAAGCCCCTCGGATTTGGCTTTCAATAATTCTTCGTATGGACCGTCGGTCGCCATTCGCTGCTTATAATCATCCATATCCATTACGCACCATACATGAAAAAAATTAATTTTTTCTACATTTAACCGTATCAAAGATTTTTCAAGGCTTTTTCGAAGTTCGCTACCTTTACGAGCGGCACTTTTTGTAGATACATAGAAAGTATCAGGCATATTTTTAAAAGCATTGCCAAATATCTCTTCGCTTTTGTCATCATTATAAAAGGGTGCTGTATCAAAATAATTTATACCAAGTCTGTTGGCTTCATGAATCATTTCAGCACAATAATCGTAATTGTAACCTTTTTTATCTTTAGGGAAGCGCATACCGCCAAAACCTATTGCAGAAACTTTTTTACCTGTTGTGCCGAATTCTTTAAATATCATTTATTCACCTAAGTTCTGTAATTTGCGTTAATATCAATATAATCATGGGAAAGATCACATGTCCAAACAGTGGTATCGAATGTACCATTGGAAAAATCAACTATCACAGTAATATTTTTTTTCTTTAGTACTTCTTTGGCCTCTGTTTCATCAAAGGATATTGCCAAACCATTCTTAAAGAGGTTTAACGGGCCGATGGAAATTGAGGTAATATCTGGATTAAAGTCTGCACCGGAATAGCCGGCTGCCGTAAGGATTCGTCCCCAATTGGCATCTTCACCATAAAATGCCGTTTTAACGAGAGGGGAATTGGCAATGGCTTTCGCAGCTTTATGAGCATCTTCGGGAGTTAGTGCGTTTTTCACATGTATTTCAATCAGTTTTGTTGCTCCTTCTCCATCTGCTGCAATTAATTTAGCAAGCTTTACAGAAACAGCTGTTAAAGCAGCTAGAAAAAGGTCTGCTTCAGGAGTGTTTGGTTTTATTTCATCCGTTCCGGATAACCCGTTTGCCAGAATGAGAATTTTATCACATACGCTGGTATCGCCGTCAACTGAAATCCTGTTAAAAGATTTATCAGATGATTTTTTAAGAAATATTTTCAATAATTGATAAGAAATATTTGCATCGGTGGTAAGAACTCCTATCATAGTGGCCATGTTGGGATGTATCATACCGGAGCCTTTAGCCATTCCGCCTATTGTTACTTTTTTGCTATTTAGAAAGAATGAAACGGCAACTTCTTTGGGATATGTATCAGTTGTCAAAATAGCTAAAGCAGACTTTGAGCCGCCGTAGCTTGATAAAGATGAACAAGCATTTGTTATCGCGGGCAGTATTTTCACCATTGGCAGGGGATGTCCGATGATACCGGTAGAACCTGTAAGCACATCATTTGGCAAGATTCCCAGTTCAGCTGAGCATTTTGCAGCTATAGATATTGCATCATTATATCCTGATGGACCAAGACAGGCGTTTGCATTGCCGCTGTTAATAAAAATACAACGCGCTTTTCCATCGTTTAAATTATTTTCGCATAAATCCAGAGAATGACCGCGCACTTTGTTTAGGGTGAAAATACCTGCGGCAGAAGCAGTAATTTCAGAAAAGACCATTGCGATATCAAGTCCGCCTTTTTTTTTAATTCCGGCTGAAACTCCGGATGCAGTAAATCCAATCGGAGCAGTAATACCACCGTTAGAATATGAGAATTGTTCTTTTAAAAAATCCATAGATGAATTATAGCACAACTGATAAATTTGTGGGGACAGGGCTGAAACGGAAAAGCTGCGACATGTCTGCAGTTTTAAACAGGGACAGGTCTTTGGTAAACGGGGAAATGATAAAAATGATAAGAATTTTAGAGATTGAAATCTTAAAATATTAATATGAAAAAGTTTCTATGGTTTGATACAATATAAATAGGTAAGATTTGTCTAATTTTGTTTTCATGAATCGAGGGATGTATGTATATAATTCCAATTTTAGCAATAACTTTAATTGCAGTCGTTTTGGTTATATTGATTATCAGGGCTGTGAGGCTTAAACCAAAAGAACACATTTATAAGAAATTAACATCGGATTTAGAGGTAGATGTTAGAAAAACTGCTGAAAAGCTCAGTGAAACTATACGATGTAAAACAATATCTTACAGCGACTACTCTAAATTTGATTTTAGTGAGTTCATTAAATTCCATGATCTAATGAAAAAGCAATTTCCCAATTCACATTCGGAGATGGAACTTAAGACAGTAAATGGCTACAGTCTATTATACAAGTGGAATGGAACAGACGCAAAATTGAAACCAGGCCTCTTCATGGCTCACATCGATGTTGTTCCAATTGAGCATGGTACTGAAGATGATTGGGAGTATCCACCATTTGGTGGTGATATAGAAGGTGGGTTTGTTTGGGGGCGGGGAACTATTGATATCAAGCTGCAGATTGTTACTATGCTGGAAGCTTGTGAAATGCTGCTGAAAACCGGATTTAAACCCAAAAGAACCATTTATTTTGCATTTGGACATGATGAAGAAACAGATGGAAGCAACGGAGCAAGAAAAATAGTCGAAAAATTGCAAAAAGAAGGCATAGAATTAGAATTTGTAAATGACGAAGGCGGTTGTATAAATGAAGGTATACTAACTTCAGTTGAAAAGCCAATTGCCTTCATCGGCATAGCAGAAAAAGGTTATCTGAACCTAAAAGTGAGCATCAAAGGTAAAGGAGGACATGCCTCTACACCGCCCGAAAACAGTTCCCTTGGTCTAGTCGCAAAGGCAATATGCAGGATAGAACGGGGAAAAATGGGACTTAGATTAACGGATCCAGCTCTTCAGATGATAGAATCCCTGGGTAGGCATATGGGATTTTTAAGTCGCCTGGTGATTGCAAACTTCTGGCTTTTCAAAACAGTTTTTATAAAACTATTTACAACTTCCGGGACAACCGGGGAGGCACTGCTGAGAACTACAATAGCACCCACAATGGCAAAAGGAAGCATGGAACCAAATGTTTTGCCCCAGGTTTCCAGTTTTATAGTGAATTGTAGAATTTTACAGGGGGAAACTTACAAAGATGTAATAAATCATATAGAAATGGCATGCAGGGGCTTTGACTATAAAATTGATATACTTCGTCATGAAGAACCATCGGCTCTGAGCTCTGCAAATAGTGAAATTTTCAATAAAATTGCTGGAGCTGTTCTGGGATTAAATAATGATATCGCTATTATTCCGTATTTAATGGTGGCAGGAACCGACAGTATAAAATATGAGTGTATTTGTAAAAACATTCTCCGCTTTTCACCGTACTCAATTAATATGGAAGATATGAAAAGAATACATGGAACCAATGAAAGGGTATCCCTTGATAATATATCAAATGGCGTAAAATTCTACATGGCGCTGTTTTCAGACATGTAATCGAAAAATCAAAGATTAATTTCATCTCCGGGTGACATGATTTCACAATTGATGGGAATGTCTGCAAGTTGGCGTTTAAAGTCCATTGGGTCGCATGTTATAATCGGAAATGTATTATAGTGGATGGGTATGCAAATACGTGGAGAAAGCATTTCAGAAGCCCGGACAGCGTCAACAATATCCATAGTATAATTCCCGCCGATCGGCAGCATTGCAGCATCTATTTTATACTTTGAGCCAATCAATGACATACCTGCGAATTGAGATGTGTCTCCGGCGTGGTAAAGTATCTGCCCGGCATAATCAATAATAAATCCACAGGCGATGCCGCCGTAAGAACCATCGGGAGCAGAGGATGAGTGAACTGCTTCAACAGCTGTTACCTTTGTTTCTGAAATTAAAAATGACCCGCCAATGTTGAAACCATGAACTTTAACCCCCTGCGAAGCAAGCCAGCCGGCCAGTTCTGCAACGGCATAAACCGTGCAACATGTTCTAAGTGCGATTTCAATTGCATCTCCAATATGGTCTTCGTGGGCGTGAGTCAATAAAATGGCATCAGGTGTGAAAGCATCCGGAGTTTGGCCGCAAAGCGGATTATTTAAAATAAAAGGATCAATTAAAATATTTTTATCAGTATTTAATTCAACAGCTGAATGTCCTAAAAATTTTATATTCATGACGGCTCCTTACTGCAAGGTATCTTACTGTGTTATATTATACCAAAGGATTTGAGATTTAGGATATGTATGAATAAAAAACTTCGCGCGGATATCGTGCTTTTAATATTAACTGTTTTTTGGGGGCTTAGTTTTCCCCTGATGCGCAATGTACTCGAATACATACCCGCTATATCTTATCTTGCAATCCGGTTTACTCTGGCAGCTATAGTTGTGTCCATGGTATTTTTCAAAAAACATAAAAATATCGGCAAGCTTGAGTTAAAAGGCGGATTGGTAATTGGATTTCTTCTTTTTGCCGGAATGATTCTTCAAATTTACGGATTGTATTATACAACAGCCTCAAACTCAGCATTTATAACTTCAATGAGTGTTGCTTTCGTTCCAATACTTCTAGCAATCTTTTTCAGAACTAAAACAAGTAAATTTACTGTAATTGGTATTATTATTGCATCTTTTGGATTGTTTTTAATCTCAGGAATAATCCGGTTGGAATTTAATCCGGGTGATTTTTTAACCCTGCTTTGCGCAGTTGCCTTTGCTTTACAAATAATATACATAGATATATTTACTAAAAAGGGGAGACCCGGCAGTATTGCAATAGTTCAAATGTGGACTGCGGCAATTATCACCACTGTTATATGGTTGTTGTTTGACCGTTCGCCTATAATATTCAATAGCCAGGTTATATTGGTTATACTTGTAACAGCAATTTTGGGAACTTCCTTTTCTTTTTCGGCTCAGATACTGGTTCAAAAGGATACCACCCCTTCTCATGCCGCGCTTATTTTCACAATGGAACCGCTGGTTGCGTTATTTTTTACAATGATTATTCCTGATATTGCGGGAAACGTTGAAAAACTTACCATAATAGGGGGAATAGGTTGTTTCCTTATCCTGATGGGAACGATTATCAGCGAATTTAGAACACTTATTTCAAATGGTAAAAAACAAAAAAAGGTAGCTGGGAATTAGGTTAGGAGCCGTTGGAAACCTTTTCTTTAAGTTTCAGTATAAATTCATTAATTTTTTCAATTGATTTTGGATAATAAACAGTATCGCGGGGAGCGACTTTTCTCATGAGCTGTATAGCAGTCTGATAATCAAAAGCAGCAGCGTTTTCAAGTGCTTTAAAATAAGTGTTTCTGCCATAATTAAGTAAAGCCGCCTCATCCAGCAGTATGGTAATATGAGGTGATTTATATTCTGAAAAAAGGAAAAAATCATTTATTGCTGCCAGAAATGTTTGATACGTAATATTTTCGTAAATGAAATCATCATAAACCGCCGACGTTACGGTATTAAAGGCATCATCATATATGAAAGAGTGATAAAGACGGGCAATTTCGAAAAGCGAGTTGCTTTTTTCATTATTATAATATTTAGAAGTATAAAATTCAGTGTATAATTCATAAAGTGTTTGTGAAAAGTCATCTAAAAAATCCATATTATTTTTATTAACCGTAAAAACAGAGGGCCACAAAGCCCTGCAGTTGTTAATATCGCCGTTTTCTACGTAATCAAGAAATTCAATGATTTGCTTATCCTGTTCCTTTTTTTCTATATTGTTTCTTATTTGATTTATTGAAAAATAAATAACACCAATTAATGCGGCTAATAAAAAAAGCCACAATATAAATTTATATAAAAACGATTTATTCAGAAAGAACATCAGGAATACCTCCCGAAGGAAGTATAGTTTTTTGCTTTTTTGTAAATACTATTTTAAGCAGTATTGGGGTTAGTATGGAAGTAATAATAACCATAAATGCAATAGGGGCAAAAAGCGAGGCAGGTATGATACCTGAAGCAACGCCTTTGTTAGTTACTATTAAAGCTACTTCGCTTCTGGCAACCATTCCGATTCCAATCTGCATAGCCTCCTTCTTATCTGAACCGGTTAACCTTGCGCCAATGGCACCGCCTGCAATTTTAGTTGCGATTGCAATAGCCGTAATTGCAAGTGAAAGCCATAGCATAGACCAGCTGAATGATGTGATCTCAATACTTATGCCGATAGATGCAAAGAAAATTGGTGTAAGAAACATATAGGATAAAATTTCAAAACGTCTGTGAATGTAACCATTATGTATTGTTGTTGAAATTATAAGACCGGCGATGAATGCACCGGCAATATCAGCCACACCAAAATAACGTTCTCCTAGGAAGGCGAGGAAAAGGCAGAAAGCAAAGGCATATATCGGGAATCTCCTTTTTTTCTTGTGAACTTTAGAGTAACTGTTAAATAGTTTGTTAAAAGGTATTCCGATAATTATTGCGACAATAAAGAATAGTACAATTTTAAGAACCACTCCTCCGATTGATGCGCCTGTTCCACCATCGGACAAACCCATAATTACAGTGAGAATTACAAGACCGAGTATATCGTCAAGAATGGCTGCGCCGAGGATAATGGTTCCGGCTTTGGTTTTTAGTTTGCCCATTTCCTGAAGTGTTTCAACAGTAATCGAAACACTGGTAGCTGTTAAAATGACCCCGAGAAAAATATTTCTCATCAAAGGTAAAAAAGATAAGTTAAATGCACTTGAGATAAGAAATCCACCGATAAGAGGGATAATGACGCCCATCATAGCAACTACTACAGCCGCTTTCCCGGCTTTTTTCAACTCTTTAAGATCTACTTCGGTACCTGCACAGAACATAATGATAATAACGCCGATTTCCGCCAAGTCGTGGATTAGGGAAGATTCATGAATAACGCCGAGAATGGCAGGGCCAAGAATAAGACCGGCCAAAAGAGCTCCCACAACCTGAGGAAGCTGAAATTTGCGTGTAAGTACACCTAAAGCCTTTGTGCTTAAAAGTATTATTGCCAGATCAACTAAAAAATCAATGCCCACTGTTTATCCCCGTCATATTTTCTTAGATAAATATAACAAAAACGAATAGTAAAAACAAGTCGATAAATTAGTTGAAACTAAAATATTTATACAGATAAATGTATTATTGGTCATTGAAAAGTTTGTTGTGATTTATTATATTTATCTGTGAGTATGTTAAAAAATGTTTGATTAATAATGGATTTTATATAAATATTTACTAAAAAGAATGGAAGGTTAATATGAAAAGAAGAATAACTATATTTGTAATTTCAATATTTATTACTTTCGCTGCATTATTTTTATTGAGCGGATGTTCAAAATCAACCTCAACCTCAATTCCTACCGATACAAACAATGATAATTTGAAAACGGATACAAAGGTTTTTAAGGAAGAAAAAATCCCTGAGCAAACATATCAGCCCGTTGAAGTAAAAGAATATCAGGACTTCTTAACACCCGCATATTATCTTGAAGATCATGAAGAGTCTGTTAAGGAAGAAATAGATAAATTCATCTATTATGTCAGAAAAGAACAGTTTCATAACCCATTGGAAAATCCAAAGGGACAAAGACCGGGATATACCGTTAGGCGCAAATTCGGAGATGGAATCGGTCCGGGAGGAACTGCTACACATCATCCGGCGGAAGATTTGTATATTGGTAATAAAGAAAGCATAGTTAATATATATGCTGCGCATGATGGTGTTGTATCTGTTTTCAAAGATGCACCTAAATACAGGCAATATCTGTCTATAACTAAAGAAATCATAGATGATAACGGTAATGTCATTGGAAAGCTGGTTACAATTTATGCGCATTTAGATTTGGATATTGATGAGTCGGAGTCATTGTACATGGGAGGTCAAACCGTCATTAAAGGTGATCTCATTTCAAAAAACCTATACTCAGAAACCAAAGGAGGTCCGCACCTTCATTTTGAAATACGCTATTACAGTTCCCTGGATGTTGGGGACGAAACTTTTTATGGATTTTCAGGACCTGCAGGCAATTCTGATTTAACCGAAGCCTCTGCCGGCGGATGGTTGTTTGGATATTGGAACCCAAATATCGGATATGGATTCGGGAATTCAAAGAACCATGGCTTAAGCTTTTAATTTGATTATCAAGAATGAAAAATAAAACAGGAAAAAAATTCATAAAACCCATATAACGGAGAATAACTTGACAAAATCAATCTATATAATTAGAATGTATTCAAAGCAATGACGAAGAGCTTATTTATGGAATCCAACAGGGAGAAGATGCCTTGGCTGAAAGCATTTTCAGGAGGAAATATTTAAAGTGACACTTTTGAGCAGGCGGGTTGAAGATAGTAGGACCGCACGTTTTCCGCGTTAAGGATTAGAGTGGACCAATATGTGTCAACAAGGGTGGCACCGCGGGTTAATCCCGTCCCTTGCAGAATTACTGTAAGAGGCGGTTTTTTATTACCTGCAGAATTAGAAGAGGGCTCAAAAGGAGCCATTTCGAGGGAATAATGAAAATTTCATTACCCAAGGGAACAAAATATATACTTCCCGGTGAAATGATAAAGTGGAATTATATTGAAAATGCGTTTTCTAACGTCTGTAAAAATGCCGGGTACGGTGAAATTCGTTTCCCTGTTTT
>JAUVJE010000190.1 GCA_030592355.1 Clostridia bacterium | reverse complement strand
TGATATGAGTAAGTTGTTTGCAAGAGTAAACGCAACTGCGGGTTTGCAAGAGTTAATGCAACTATTTTGAAATTAGGGGTCGCATTTAGTTTTTCAATTGAGTGGTGTTTTAGAAGGTAAACGGGAATATAAATTTAGGGGGTGGTTCGTTGACAGAAAATAACCTCTATGATAGAATTACTCATCGAAGAACCGGGTGCTGTGTTTTTGGAGGACTCCGACCAAATACACGGCCTGCGGGGATAATTATTTTAGGAGGCATATAATGCTTAGAGAGAAACAGGAAATCATCAGCGAATATAAGCTGCATGACAGTGATACCGGGTCACCGGAAGTTCAGATTGCCATTCTGACCGAAAGAATCAACCACTTGAATGAACATTTGAAAATACACAAGAAGGACCATCATTCTAGAAGAGGTCTTTTGAAAATGGTTGGTCAGAGAAGGGGATTGTTGAAGTATCTTATGAAAAAAGATGTTGAAAGATATAGGGCAATCATAGCAAAATTAGGATTAAGAAAGTAATGGCTGCGGCGGAGCTTCTCCGCCGTTGTCTATGTGAAAAATTTGAAAGCTATATTCGGGTACTGCAACAGAAAATTAAAACTTGAACTCATAATGGAGTGTGGGTTTTAATTTTCTGCGTATCCGGATATTGCGTGTATGCTTAATTTGAAAGGAGCAGAAAATGCACAAAGATCACAGAATATTTGAAACACAATATGGTGGGAAGAAATTTACGGTAGAAACAGGAAAACATGCTCAGTTGGCCAATGGTTCATGCCTGGTCAGATACGGGGATACTGTTGTAGTGTGTACCGCAACATCTTCAAGTTCACCGCGGGATGGCATCGACTATTTTCCTCTTGCAGTGGATTATGAAGAAAAAATGTATTCGGTGGGAAGAATCCCCGGCGGATTCAAAAAAAGAGAAGCGCGGCCTTCTGATAACGCAGTTCTTACTTCAAGGGTAATCGACAGGCCGATGAGGCCGCTCTTTCCCGGAGATCTTAGGAACGACGTAGTAATAGTCTGTACCGTTTTGTCAGTGGAACAGGATAATCAGCCTGAACTGGCTGCAATGGTAGGTGCTTCAATAGCAGTTACAATGTCAGACATACCTTTTAATGGCCCCGTTGCTGCAGTTGCAGTTGGATTGGTTGACGGCGAAATAGTTATTAATCCCGACGCAGAACAGAGACTTGTATCAGATATGTATATAACAATTTCAGGAAATGCTGAAAAAGTTTGTATGATAGAAGTCGGAGCAAACGAAGTTGCGGATGAAAAAATATATGAAGGCATAGTGAAAGGTCATGAAGAAATTCAAAAAATGTGTGCTTTTATTAATGAAATAGTTGATGAAGTCGGAAAACCGAAATATGAATACGAATCCATCGGCGTTCCCGAGGAAGCATTTGCTGAAATAAAAGCCTTTGCATTTGATGAAATGAAAAAGGGCGTTATGTCCGATGATAAGAAAGTCAGAGAAGCAAACCGCAAAGCCGTAGCTGAAAAGGTAACGGCAGAGTTTGGGGAAAAATACGCGGACAGCCCAAACCTTATCGGAGAAGCAATATATAAATTAGAAAAGAAAGCTGTCAGGGAACTGATTTTAAAAGACAATAAGCGCGTTGATGGCAGGGGAATGGGAGATATCAGGGAACTTTACAGTGAAGTCGGAGTTCTTCCAAGGACACATGGCTCAGGATTATTCCAGAGGGGACAAACCCAGGTATTGAGCAATGTAACATTGAGTTCAATCAGAGACGTGCAAAGAATTGACGGCCTTGATAATTCCATAACTGAAAACAGATACATGCATCACTATAATTTCCCGGCATACAGCGTAGGCGATGCCAGAACATCAAGAGGTCCGGGAAGAAGAGAAATCGGACACGGCGAACTTGCTGAAAAAGCACTTGAACCTGTAATACCTTCCAAAGAGGAATTCCCATATTCAATCAGAGTGGTATCAGACGTACTAATGTCAAACGGTTCGACCTCGCAGGGAAGCATATGCGGAAGCTCGCTGGCCCTCATGGATGCAGGGGTTCCGATTAAAGCGGCTGTTGCGGGAATCTCAGCGGGTCTGGTAACCGATGAAAAAGACGAAGATAATTATGTTATGTTCATGGATATTCAGGGACTCGAAGATTTCTTCGGCGACATGGACTTTAAAGTCGCAGGAACCCAAAAAGGAATCACCGCCATCCAGGTTGACATCAAGCTCCACGGTATTTCTTTACAGGTTATCAAAGAAGCTCTGGAAATGACGAAACAGGGGCGACTTGATATTCTTAACAACGTTATGCTTAAGGCTATTGACAAACCAAGGGAAGAACTTTCAGCTTACGCGCCAAAGATTGTAACAATGAAAATTGATGTTGATAAAATCAAGGATGTAATCGGAAGCGGCGGAAAAGTCATTAATAAAATTATCGAACAGACCGGGGTTAAGATTGATATAGAAGAAGATGGAACAGTATATGTTTCCACCATCGATCCCGAAGCAAGCAAGCAGGCAATCAGTATCATAGAAGCATTGACCAAAGATATTAAAGTCGGCATGGTGTTTGAAAATTGTACGGTTGTCAGACTTATGAATTTCGGGGCATTTGTTGAATATCTTCCAGGTAAAGACGGACTGGTTCATATTTCACAGCTTGAGCACAGAAGAGTCGCAACAGTTGAAGAAGTAGTGAAAATCGGGGATACAATGGATGTCAAGGTAATAGAAATAGACAGGCAGGGCAGAATCAACCTTTCAAGGAAAGCCCTTCTGCAACGGCCTGAAAGAAAGCCGATGGAAGACAGATAAACTGATTAAAAAAAGCCCGGATATTCCGGGCTTTTTCATCTGAATAAAATATATGATTAAAGAGAAAATTTTTAACAATAAAACGGTTCTGATGTATGAAAAACTACCTCATCTGAGGTCAGTTTGCACAGGGGTGTGGTTTAAATCAGGCTCAAGATATGAAAACCAGATAACAAGCGGGGTATCGCATTTTGCCGAGCACATGGTTTTTAAAGGTACAGCCGGCCGAAGCGCCAGGGACATTGCAGATGAATTCGACGGCATAGGTGGTATTATAAACGGATTTACCGGTAAAGAAGCTACCTGCTATTATGCAAGAACACTGGACATTCATTTTGAAAAGGCAGCGGAGATTCTTGCGGATATGGTCCATAATTCTCTATATGCCGAAGAAATGATAGAACGCGAACGGAAGGTTATACTTGAAGAAATGGCCATGTACCAAGACTCCCCCGAAGATTATGTGCATGAAAAACTGGAATCCGGGATATGGCAAAATAGTTCGCTGGGATTTCCTATAATTGGAACCAAGGAATCACTTGCAGGCATAAGCAGGGAAATGCTGCTTGAATATACAGGCAGCCATATGTCTCCTTGCAATACGGTATTGGCCGTTGCCGGTAATTTTGATGAGGATGTATTGCTGTCCACCATGGAAAATCTGTTTGGAACCGTTAAAAAAGGAAAGGGCATTAAAAACGACGGATTCAAAAAACCATCATTTACACCCATTTCCCAGAGATACACAAAGGACATTGAGCAGACTTATATTTCAATAGCTTTTGAATCACAGGGGTATGAAAGCCCTTCCCGATATCCGATGATGGCGGCTTCAAGCATTTTAGGAGGCGGAATCAGTTCAAGGCTGTTCCAGAATCTCAGGGAGGAAAAAGGCCTTGTTTATTCGGTGGGTTCTGTCAATCAGACATATTCCGGAACAGGTATTCTGAATGTCTATGCCGGAACAGGCAACAGCGAGCTTGACGAAGCAATGAAATGCATCCAAGAAGAAGTGAATGACATAGGGCAAAACGGTATTACTGCAGAGGAACTTGTGCGTGTAAAAGAGCAGTTGAAAGGTAATTTTATACTTGGAATGGAAAGCACAACAGCCAGAATGACCGTTCTTGGAAGGAACAGGCTTCTAAAGGGGTATGTGGAAGAACAGGATGAAATTATATCTCGAATTGATGCGATAACCCTTGAAGATATAAAAGAAACTGTTGCTGATATCATGAATTGGAATGGAGCGGCGGTCTCTATTTTGTCATCTGAAAAAAGTAAAGTTTTTTAAGTAGGGATTAGCATGCACAAAGCGATTCTTTGATACTGAATCGAAATTAAACTGTTTGCTGTTACGAGGCAGATGAATGGTTCAAATAATTAAACTTGATAAGGCGGGTCTAATTTGAACTACCCGCCAATGAATTGGCAGGATTCCCGGTCGATAGACCTATCGGTCTAAGCTTACCCAGGCTATTCGGGCCGCTTGGTCGAGCAGCAAACTCGTTTGCGACCAGATCCCCGCAGTCCCTGCGGTTCTTT
>JAUVJE010000097.1 GCA_030592355.1 Clostridia bacterium | reverse complement strand
TTATTTTTTTAGTTATGTCTAAAGTTCAAGCTATAACAAACCCGCTAGGAATTAGTTATTACTGCCTGCGCCGCAGCCAGTCTTGCAATGGGCACCCTGTAAGGTGAGCATGATACATACTGTAATCCGGCAAGATAACAAAATTCGATTGACGAGGGCTCTCCGCCGTGTTCGCCGCAGATCCCAAGCTTGATTCCGGGGCGTGCTTCAGATCCAAGTTTTACAGCTGTTTTAATCAATGTTCCTACACCTTTTCTATCGAGTTTTGCAAAGGGGTCTGATTCAAATATCTTCTTTGAGTAGTAATCATCAAGGAATTTCCCTGCGTCATCTCTGCTGAGACCGTATGTCATCTGTGTAAGGTCATTGGTACCGAATGAAAAGAATTCTGCTTCTTTTGCTATTTCATCGGCTGTAAGGGCGGCCCTTGGAATCTCAATCATTGTTCCGACCATGTATTTTAGGTCTGTTCCGCTTTTTGCAATTATTGCATCAGCAGTTTCAACAACGAGTTTCTTTACATATTTGAATTCTTCAACATCGCCAACCAATGGAATCATGATTTCCGGAACAACCGGATCATCTTCAGTGCTAACTGCCAATGCTGCATCTATTACTGCTTTAGTTTGCATTACGGCGATTTCAGGGTAAGCAACCGCAAGACGGCATCCCCTGTGTCCCAGCATTGGGTTGAGTTCATGAAGATCGTCTATTTTTGCTTCGAGCTGTGCCACTGGTATTCCCATATCTTCAGCAAGTTCAATAATATCGTCTTTTTCTTTGGGAAGGAATTCATGCAAAGGCGGGTCTAAGAACCTTATAGTCACAGGCAAGCCTTTCATCACTTTGAATATTGCTTCAAAATCGCTTTTCTGAAGCGGCTCAATATTCTTAAGTGCTTCTTCTCTTTGTTCAAGTGTTTCTGATAAAATCATCTGTCTGAAAGCTCTGATTCTGTCAGTTTCAAAGAACATGTGCTCGGTTCTGCAAAGACCGATACCTTCTGCCCCAAATTTTATTGCAGTTGCTGAGTCGGTGGGAGAATCTGCATTTGTACGGACTTTCATTGTCCTTACATCATCCGCCCATGCCATAAACTCAGCAAAATCCCCTGTTACTTCAGGATCTATTGTAGGAAGTTTACTTCCATATATTTTACCGGTTGAACCATCGAGTGAGACCCAGTCGCCTTCAGTAAAACGCCGGTCCCCTATCATAAAGAACTTTTCTTCTTCATTTATTTTAATTTCATTGCATCCTGATACGCAGCAGGTTCCCATTCCCCTGGCAACAACTGCGGCGTGGCTTGTCATTCCGCCTCTTGCCGTAAGTATGCCCTGTGAAACATGCATGCCTTCGATATCTTCTGGTGAAGTTTCAAGCCTGACGAGAATGATACTTTCTTCGCCATTCGCATGAGCTGCGGCTGCATCTTCAGCCGTAAAATACACTTTACCTGTTGCGGCGCCTGGTGAAGCTGGAAGTCCGCCTGCTATCGAAGCCGCTTCTTTTAACATTTCAGTATCAAATGTCGGATGTAAAAGTGCATCAAGCTGTTTTGGGTCAACTTTCATCAATGCTTCTTCTTTTGTCAGCATGCCTTCTGCAACCAAATCAACTGCAATTTTCAGTGCGGCCGTTGCCGTTCTTTTACCATTCCTGGTCTGAAGAATGAATAATTTGCCTTTTTCAATAGTGAACTCAATGTCCTGCATATCATGATAATGGTCTTCAAGATTTTCTGCTATTGTAATAAACTGATCATATATATCTTTATTTGTATCTTTCAACTGTGAAATTTCCTGTGGTGTTCTTACCCCTGCAACAACATCTTCGCCCTGTGCATTCATAAGAAATTCACCCATAAGAATTTTTTCACCGGTTGATGGATTTCGTGTGAAAGCAACACCGGTTCCCGAATCCTCGCCCATGTTGCCATAAACCATTTCCTGGACATTCACAGCTGTTCCTATGTCGCCGGGGATGTCATTGATTCTACGGTATATGATTGCCCTTTCATTATCCCATGAACGGAATACGGCCTGAATTGCTTCTTTTAGCTGAACTTTGGGATCTTGAGGGAAGTCAGTTCCCATTTCATCTTTATATAATTTCTTAAACGCATCAAGAACCTCTTTCATGTCTTCAGCTGACAGTTCCGTATCGAATTCAACGCCCTTTTCTTTTTTAATCGCATCCATTTTTCTTTCGAATTTTGCTTTATCGACACCGATAACAACATCAGAAAACATCATTACGAACCTTCTGTAGCTGTCATATGCGAATTTTGCATTTCCGGTCAGTTTTGCAAGACCTTCAACAACTACATCATTAAGACCAAGATTCAATACTGTGTCCATCATGCCGGGCATGGATACTTTCGCTCCGCTTCTTACGGATACGAGGAATGGATTTTTAGCGTCACCGAGTTTTTTCCCTACAATTTCCTCAGTTGTTGCCAAAGCTGCGTCAATTTGTTCCTGGATATCTTCCGCAATAACTTTTCCATCTTTATAATATCTGGTACAAACATCAGTCGATATCGTAAATCCCCTTGGTACGGGAAGACCTATATTTGTCATTTCCGACAGATTCGCACCCTTTCCACCCAATAAGTTTTTCATACCTGCATTACCTTCTGTAAACAGATAAACATACTTTGTCATTTTATTCTTCCTCCAAATCAGTATTTCATATTTTCATTAAGGAATTCAACAATCTCATCAATCGGAATTCTTTTTTGTTCCATTGAGTCCCTGAATCTTACCGTTACACAGTTATCTTCAAGGGAATCGAAATCATAGGTGAAGCAGTAAGGGGTGCCTATTTCATCATGACGCCTATAGCGCTTGCCGATGCTTCCCGTTTCGTCATATTCGCAGTTGTAATCCGCCGATACCAAACTGAATACTTCCCTTGCCTTTTCTCCCAATTTTTTTGACAGCGGAAGAACCGCCGCTTTATATGGAGCGAGTTGGTTTGAGAATTTCATAATCACCCGCATATCGCCTTCACCGATTTCCTCTTCTTCATATGCTTCGCACATGAACGCAAGGAGCATCCTTTCAACTCCCAATGAGGGTTCTATGCAATAAGGGACATACTTTTTATTGGCGATAGGATCAAAATAGCTCATATCCTCGCCGGAAACCGCCGCATGCTGCTTAAGGTCAAAATCAGTTCTGTCTGCAATTCCCCAAAGCTCGCCCCATCCGAATGGAAACTTGTATTCAAAATCGGTCGTTGCATTGCTATAATGGGACAATTCCTCTTCCGAGTGATCCCTCATTTTGATATTTTCTTCTTTTATACCCAGATTCAAAAGCCAGTCATAGCAGAATTTTTTCCAATAATCAAACCATTCCAAATCTGTTCCCGGTTCGCAGAAGAATTCCATCTCCATCTGCTCAAATTCCCTTGTACGGAAAATAAAATTTCCGGGGGTAATTTCGTTTCTGAAGGATTTGCCTATTTGGCCGATACCAAAGGGAATTTTTTTCCGCGTAGTGCGCTGAACATTTTTAAAGTTTACAAAAATACCCTGTGCAGTTTCAGGCCTCAGAAATATCTCCGCCGCGCTGTCCTCTGTAACACCCTGGAAGGTCTTGAACATCAGATTGAATTTACGAATATCCGTAAAATTACTTTTACCGCAGGACGGGCAGGGAATTTTGACATCTCTTACATATGCAATGAGCGCCTCATCTTCAAGTGCTTCTACATCCATCTCTATGCCATTGGCATTATTGTAATCTTCAGCAATCTGATCTGCACGGTGCCGCGTTTTACATTCTTTGCAATCTATAAGCGGATCCGTAAATCCGCCGATATGTCCTGACGCTTCCCATACTTTGGAATTCATAAGGATCGCACAATCAACCCCTGTGTTATAAGGATTTTGCTGTACGAATTTTTTCCACCATGCCTTTTTTATATTATTTTTCAGCTCTACGCCAAGCGGTCCGTAATCCCATGCATTGGCAAGACCACCGTATATTTCCGAACCCGGGAAAATAAACCCCCTTCTTTTAGCCAGGGATACCATTTTTTCCATGGTTTTCTCTATGTTCATTGTCTCTCCTTATATAATGCTCACATAAAATGCATTGTGTATTACTATTCTTCGACCGTGGAATCAGGTAATTCGAAATAGCCTTCTTCCTTTGGTACGCAAACCACGCTTCCCTTGCTAAGTTCATTAGTTGCAATCGTAAGCGGATTGTTGTTTTCGCCCTTATAATAAGTACGGGCTCCGTTTGTAAGTTGTCTTGCTCTCTTTGCAACGGCCATTACCACACTGAACCTGAGTCCGATTATTTTTTCTAATTCTTCAAGTGACGGGTATAAGATCATTTTAAGTCTCCTTTATATAGATTGTCCAAAATTAATGGATTTCTTTTATATTTCATTCGCTCTGCAGCGATGATTGCCTTTACTTCCTCTACTGCTGTGTCCAGATTGTCGTTTACTACTGCATATTCATAGTCTCCGATATTATTAAACTCGGAATACGCAAATTCAAGTCTGCTGCTTATATCGGCAGTACTGTCCGTTCCCCTGTCTTTAATCCGTCTTTCCAGTTCTTTAATCGACGGCGGCAACACAAAAATCATAACAGCTTCCGGGCATTCCTTCTTTATATTAACAGCACCTGCAACCGTAATATCGAGTATCACGTCGCCTCCTGCTGCAGTTACATCATCAATATACTTTTTGGGAGTGCCGTAATAATTACCGCAATATTCATCCCACTCGATAAGGGCACCCTTTGTAATCATCTTTTTAAAATCAGATTTATTCATGAAAAAGTAACTGACACCGTCTTTTTCGCCTTTTCTGGGTTCTCTGGTTGTAGCGGAAACAGAATGGGTGATATTTTTATCCTCAATTAAAAGTTTCTTTATGATAGCTCCCTTACCTGTTCCCGAAGGAGCTGATACTACTATTAGCATTCCTTTTTCTGCAACCATATTCCCCCTTAAGCCTGCCCTTCCGTCGCCTCTCGGTCGTCAAGTCTGTGCCCGACGGTTTCCGGTTGAAGCGCCGACAATACAACATGTCCGCTATCCGTTACAATAACCGCTCTTGTGCGTCTTCCATATGTAGCATCTACAAGGCTGCCTTTTTCACGCGCTTCTTGTATCATCCTTTTAATTGGTGCTGATTCGGGACTTACGATTGATATTATCCTGGATATGGATACCATGTTCCCGAATCCTATATTGATTAATTTCATTCTTGTCCTCTTTCAAGGGCGCTCTGTTCAATTATCATAAAAAGGCTGCCCTGCAATGGTAGTAATCCGTTCGTGATTATTCTATATTCTGAGCCTGTTCCCTTAGTTTTTCAATTATGCTTTTTAATTCAAGTGCATAATTCGTCAGTTCCAGAGACGAGGATTTAGAACCGATTGTATTTGACTCTCTGTTCATCTCCTGAATAATAAAATCCATCTTCCTTCCAATGGTTCTTTTT
Organism: Clostridia bacterium; assembly: GCA_030592355.1. Lineage (GTDB taxonomy): Bacteria > Bacillota > Clostridia > DUPQ01 > DUPQ01 > JAFGQE01. The sequence goes on along the minus strand of JAUVJE010000097.1, from coordinate 3,455 downwards.
TCAATATTTTCTTCAAATTGCCTGATATGACTATACAATCTTGTGATCTCTTCATCTATGCTGCTTCTGTCAGCAAAAAAAGCAACTTCCTGAGCTATTTTGGAATCATCCGGAGAGACTCCGTCCATTAACTCCTTAATTCGCTTCGTCAGTTTGATTTTATATGAATCTGCTAAACCAGAGGCATTTTCTTCTATACCGGCCATAACCTGCTTTATTTCTTTTATTTTTAGAATCATATCTTTTTCAAGCGCCCGGCCTTCGGTGGTTTTCATTTCGACCAGCGATTCCAATGCATTTTTAAATGCAGCAGTCACCAAAGGAGAAATGTCATCTTCCTCGGGGTCGTTCTCCTCTATCGACAGTATTCCGGGAACGGCTGCAAAATCAGATATCAGCGCTTTACCTCTAAGGTTCAGTTTCTTTTTTAGTTTGTCGAGAGTTTTCTTATATAAATCTGCTAATTTTTCATCTATTACAACAGATTTTGAAATACCCGAATTCCCACGCAGACCTATGTAAATATCAACTTTACCCCGTGTAACAGCCGATTTGACCATACCCCGTATTCTTTCCTCCATAAAAGAAAGTCCACGAGAACTTTTAAAATTAATATCCAGATATCTGCTGTTTACAGATTTGATTTCCACTTTTATTGATATGCTGTCATTCTCCAGTACACTCTTACCGTACCCGGTCATGCTAACCGCCATTTTATACCTCTTCTCTCAATCTTGAATTATTATAACATAAAACCTTGAAATTTCCAGTTATTTTTATTGATTTTTCACTAAAACGCATTTTTGCTTTGATTTACTTCGTTTTTCTTGTTTTTTCGCAGCTTTTTATCATCAGTGAGTATTAAATGTACCGGACATCATCCCCTGGAATGTATATGCATTCCAAACTGCCGGCTCAAGTCAGCTATAAAATATTTAAGCCTCGGCGCATATAACCGTCCACTCGTTTTTCCGTCGTATTCTCAGGTTTATAAATCCTGCATTTTGCAATTCTTGCACTACATCCGATTCTCTTCCGAAAATTATTCCCGAGCAGATAAGGCTGCCTCCTTTTCTCAAATGTTTTTTCATATCGCGGGCAAGTGAGATTATTACATCAGAAACAATATTGGCTGATATTAAATCAAATTTTAATTTTCCGGATTTTAATAAGGCTGCCCTGTTCGAATCTGAGAGAAAAGAATCAAAGACTGCCCTAAATTTTTCGTCTTCTGCAAATTTCTCAAAATCCTTTAATTCCCCCAAAAACGCAAAGGCGTTATCAACGTTATTTAATTTGAAATTGTCTTTTGCAGTTCTGACAGCTGCCGGGTCTATATCTATAGCAACTGAATATCCTCCCCCGTGCTTTGCTGCAATGATTGACAAAATACCCGTACCGGTGCCAATATCTAGCAGTAAATCACCTTTTTTGATTATTTCCTCAATCATACCTGCGCACAGACTTGTGGATTCATGCGTTCCTGTCCCAAATGCCCTCCCCGGATCCATGACAATGGTTTTTTCATCAGAAATTCCCTCCGATTCCCATGATGGAATAATTCTAATTTCGGTAGTTATATTAAATGATTTGTAATACTTTTTCCAATTGCCCTTCCATTCGTTATCATCAACCTCCCGCCACAAAAAAGTAAAATTATCTATTCTTTCGTTTAAGGCACCCTTTAACTTATTAAGATCAGTTCCGGGGACGAAATATGCAATTGTCTTGTATTTATCCATAATTTCAGGAAAATCTCCGTAGTCCGCAAGTTCTTTCGCCCCTGCGGCGTCTATCAGAGATTTTATTTCATCCGGATTCTGTATTTGAGTGCCGTTTGCCCCTGCCTCAAGAAAAACCATGGAGGCTTTTTCCGTAATTTTGTCATCAGACTCTATGCAAACTTCCCACCACTTCATATTATTTCCTGGTTTTTTGCCCTTCTCCCATTAATGCGGCGTATTCCTTTAGGGCAGCCTTTTGCTTTCTATTAAGTTTTTTAGGGATTTCCACAATAACTTCAATGATTTGATCGCCCCTATGGCCTGTTCTAAGAGACGGCATACCCTTGCCCCTCATCCTAAATTTGTCGCCTGACTGGGTTCCTTCATGTATTTTGTATTTAACCTTTCCATCAATAGTAGATATTAAAATTTCCGCGCCAAGTGCAGCCTGAGTGAAAGAAACAGTAACTCTTAATAATATATTTGTGCCGTTTCTAATAAAAAGTTTGTGTGATTTGACACGTATGGTTACGAGCAAATCTCCGGCAGGTCCCCCTAACGTCCCGGGTTCCCCTTCTCCCCTTAGGGAAATAGTGTGACCGTTGTCTATTCCCGCAGGAATATTAATATCAATTTTATGGGTTTTCCTCACACGGCCGCTGCCTCTGCAGTTTGTACAGTGCTCTTTAATAATTTTCCCTGTTCCTCTGCATGCATCACAGGTCTGCTCATTAACAAATTGTCCAAAAAGAGTACTTTGTTTAACTCTGATACGCCCTGTTCCATGGCATTTCCCACACTGTTCGGGCTTTGTCCCAGGTTTTGCTCCAGATCCTTCGCACATAGAACAGTGTTCATTTCTGAGAACATTTACGCTCTTTTCAACACCAAAGGCTGCCTCTTCAAACTCAATCGTTAAATGTTCGCGGATATCCGCGCCTTTGCGGGCTCTGTTCCGTCTTGAAGATGAACCCCCGAAACCGCCAAAGAACGATTCAAAGATATCCTCCACTCCGCTGAATCCAAATCCGCTAAATCCATTCTGGCCTCCCATACCGGGATTGTTGTGGCCAAATTGGTCGTAACGGGCACGTTTGTTGTCGTCGCTAAGCACTTCATATGCCTCGCTGATTTCCTTGAATTTATGTTCAGCTTTAGAGTCATCCTGATTTACATCCGGATGAAATTGCTTTGCAAGACGCCTGTACGCCTTCTTTATCTGGTCTTGTCCTGCCTCTTTTGGGACTCCCAGAACCTCGTAATAGTCTCTCTTATCAGCCACAAATATCTCCTTGAAAAGACGCCGCCTATTTCAGGCGGCATCCGGTTTTGTTATTCTTGTTCTTCGTCATCTACAACTTCGTAATCAGCATCATAAACGGTTTCTGCATCCTCTGCGTTTTCTTCCGCTTCCTGCTGGCCGCCCGGCTCTGCTCCTGCATCGGGGTTCTGAGCATAAATCTTCTGAGATACTTCATTAAAAGCTTCCATCAGCTTGTCATTGGTCTCCTTAATTCTGTCATTGTCGGTGCCTTTTAGAGCTTCCTTAACATCGTTAATTGCAGCTTCAAGCTTTGCCTTGTCAGCCTCTTCGATTTTGTCAGCCAGATCTTTCATGGTTTTTTCGGTCTGGTATACGGCCGAATCAGCATTGTTCCTTATTTCAACTTCTTCTTTACGCTTCTTATCTTCTTCTGCATGTTGCTCAGCTTCATTGACAGCTTTTTCTAT
>JAUVJE010000221.1 GCA_030592355.1 Clostridia bacterium | reverse complement strand
GAGCTGTTTCGTTATCATTGTTTTTTTCTATCCCGAAAACATTATAGGCAAATTTCGCAAATCTACTTGCGTCAATTTCGAAAACATATCTTGCCCAGCTGCTCCAAATTGCGCAAAGCCCTGCGCCATGTGCTACATCAAACATTCCTCCAAGTTCATGCTCAATATCATGGGTTGACCAGTCGCCTATACTTCCGCAACCGGTCAGATCATTGTGGGAAAGACTGCCGGCCCACATTAATTCTGCCCTTGCATTATAATCCCGTGGATTAACTAAAGCGATTTTAATATTTCTCATAACAGTTTTAATCAAAGCTTCGGCAATGCTGTCTGTAATGTCCATTGCTTTTTCTGTAGTAAAATACCTCTCCATAGTGTGCATCATTATATCAGCAGCGCCGCAGGATGTTTGGTATGCAGGAAGTGTGTATGTAAGCTCAGGATTCAAAACGGAAAACTTTGGCCGGCACATTTCGTGCCCGTACGCTCGTTTCAACCAACCGTTTTCGTTGGTTATAACGGCGCCGTTGCTCATCTCGCTGCCGGCTGCGGCAATAGTAAGAACTGTGCCAACCGGAGCACAGGCTTTTGCAGTTTCTTTTCCTATGAATAAATCCCATACATCAAAATCGTTTCGCATACCGAATGCAATGGCTTTGGCCGAATCAATAACGCTTCCTCCGCCCACTGCCAACACAAAATCAATATCATGTTTTTTCGCCAGCTCAATCCCTTCGCGAACGAGTGACAGCCTGGGATTCGGCTTTACTCCACCTAATAGTTCATAAGAAATATCATATTCAGAAAGCGATGCTTTTACCCGATCCAACAGACCACTGCGAATAACACTGCCCATGCCATAATGAATAAGCACTTTTGCCGCATTGAATTCTTTTGCCAGTCTGCCGACTTGTTTTTCTGTGTCCTTGCCAAAAACAACCTTTGTAGGTGCAAAATATTGAAAATTAACCATAAAACTATCCTCCTGAGACTTCTTACACTAATAGTTTATACCCTTTTAAGCTCAGATGTATGCTTTAATTCAAAAGAGATGTATGATTATCTATTCTGGTCTTAAAAAGTCAAATTATCATGTGGCAGACACGAAATCAGAAAACTTATCAATCAAGCGATACCCATTCGTTGCAAGCGCCCGATTTAAAGATTGCATCTATAACTTTCATATTTTCCAAACTATCAGTCAATGTTATTTCAAATGGTTGATTTGTAATAATGCTATGTGCAAAAGATTCAAACATCAGGCGGTATTGATTGGTTGGCGGAACTTCTATTGTCTGTTTTACCTCGTTGTTTTCAAAGAGTAATTTCCCGGGAAATTCGCTGATATCGTTAAATGGTATTGTTACTGTTAAGGTGCCTTCTGTCCCGAATATTTTGACTTCCTGCTGAGGAAAGCTTGTTGTTGCGGTAGTAAACAGTGTTCTTTCTTCGCCAAAATCAAGTATGGCTGAAGTTGTCACATCTGTTTTAAAGTGTTTATGTTCACTAATCAGTGACACAACCCTTTTTGGAGACTTGTCTAAAATATACCGCGAGGTATTAATAGCGTAACAACCAATGTCCATTAAAGCTCCGCCGCCGGTTTCCCTGATGTTCCTGATATTATTCGGGTCTTGATTATTGTATGAAAAGACAGTATGGATGTGCGTTATTTGACCGATATACCCATTATCAATCAAAGCTTTCGCTTTGTGCCATTTAGGATGAAATCGATACATAAAGGCTTCCATTACACGATAATCAGTTCTGCTTTCGTATTCAATGACTTCCCGGGTCTCATCTGCATTCATAGTCAAAGGTTTTTCACACAGAACATGTTTTTCGGCATCCAGACATTTAAATATCCACTCTTTGTGAAGGTGGTTTGGCAGAGGAATAAAAACTGTATTGATATCTTTATCATTAATAAGTTCATCATAAGAACCATAATGCATAGGGAACCCATATTTTAGTGCGGTTTCCTTAGCTCGGTTCCGGTTCCTTGAGGCTAGCCCATGTATTTCTACAGTTTCTGATTGAAGCAAGGGGAGAACGATTCTCTTTAAGAAATGTCCGGATACTCCTAAAACACCGATTTTCATTTTAGTCATGACAACCCTCCTAATAAATATACTTTAACCTTATTTAAATTTGAAGTCAATTCTATGTCTTTCTGTGGCACACAACCGGTACTGTGTACTGATCAGCAATTTTTATTGACATAATAAAAAAAAGAAGGTAACCTATTAACAGCTGAAAGAATAATATGTCATAAGGTTAATATATAAAACCAATGAATAAGAATAGTAGATTCAGTAACCGTTTTCAGAGAGTTGCAAATGGTGGGATTGCGACAGCAGGGCTGAATTGAATGGACTTATGAGGGCAGACCGAAAACCGGATTATACCGTGCGAGTAGTATCTGACGGGGGAGTTCACCCGTTATAACGATAACCATATATATGTATGGATTAAGTGGATGCAGACTGCTGACAGGTAGTTTCGTCAAATTAGGTGGTACCGCAGGAGATGACTCTTGTCCTTTGCATAGGACAGGGGTTTTTTATTTTACTTAAAATGTTTATATAAATGCTACTTTTCGTTAAACCAAACGAAGAAAATCAACAAATAAAGGAGATTGAAAATGTTAAAAAAAGATGTGGATTTTGCAGTATATGCAAAAACAACTCCAAACAAGGACGGCTACTTCGGCACATATGGCGGTGCGTATATTCCGCCTCAGTTGGTTGAAGAATTTGAAAAAATTGCAAAGGCCTATCAAGCTATATGCAAGAGTTCCAAATTTATCAGCGAACTAAGAAGAATAAGAAAAGAATTCCAGGGCCGCCCGACGCCGGTGTGCCATTGCGAACGGCTTTCAAATTCTATCGGCAACTGCCAAATATATTTAAAGAGAGAAGATTTGAACCATACCGGTGCACATAAATTAAATCACTGTATGGGAGAAGGTCTCTTAGCCAGATATTTAGGAAAAAAGAAAATTATAGCTGAAACAGGAGCAGGACAACATGGCGTTGCATTGGCTACAGCTGCAGCATATTTCGGTCTTGAATGTGACATCTACATGGGTGAAGTGGACATAGTTAAACAGGCTCCCAATGTTGCGCGTATGAAATTATTAGGTGCTCGTGTTATTCCGGTTTCACACGGACTGAGAACTCTAAAGGAAGCCGTAGATTCTGCCTTTGAAGCATATATGGGTTGTTTTGAAGATGCTATTTATTGCATCGGCTCAGTTGTAGGGCCACATCCCTTCCCAATGATGGT
>JAUVJE010000103.1 GCA_030592355.1 Clostridia bacterium | reverse complement strand
TCCTTGCGATTATTTTTGATTTTTTCCAGTTCTTTGATTGTTTCTTTATCTGCTTTTTGCAACCAATTTTCATACTGAGCCAAGTAATCCATTTTTATCCCTCTTACTTACTTTACATAATATTTTTTATTTATTCAGATCTATATAATATTTAATTTTATATGGCTCAACTTTGGCCAATATAAAATCTTTTCTAATCACTTGCCCATCAACAAGTCTTGCTCTGAAATCCGTATAGATGTAATGACTATCTTCTATCTTTACGGTTTCGTTATAGCTCTCCGATAACAGGTTCAGCATCACAGGTGTTAATTTCATGTCATCCCTGACACAAATTTCAATTATCTGCTCTATCGACATTGTATACTGCTCATATTTAACATTAAAATCAATCCAGCTTTCTTCTTCATCAATAGAAATATAGGGTGTGCCTTCTAGTAATAATTTATATTGGTCCACTCTCACATCATCCCTCATAAGCATATCAAGGCCTTCCCTGTCTGCAATTAAGAACCAAAACAGTCCCATTAATTTGTATTCATCCTTTTTACTATATACACCATACTCATTAATCATATTGTCTATATAACCACGCATATCATATTCAGAGTCCTGCAGTACCTTCACTTTTAACTCAATGTATGCTTTGAATCCGTCATAATAATCATATTCTGCAACCCTAAGATACTTTTCGCCCAGATGCATATTCCACTTATGATAGAAATACCCGAATCTTTCTAAATTTTCATTATCAAAATAAGCTGATTTCAGCGCTTCTATCATTTCATATCGATAATAGTGCACCCTGACATCTTCTTCTATGGTCTGAAAATAATTAATTCCGCTTGGATTAAGTTTATTGAAATTACCCAACATATAACGATAGGATAAACTAATCGTCCTTTCAACGGCATCTCCTAAAATCTCATCGCAATTAAGTACTACAGTTGGAATATTTGCCGCATAAGCCATATAACTATTGCTATTGATGATTGCAGGGTCAAGCTTGTTATAATCAACAACGCTATATGAACCTTCCTGCCACAATGCGGCTTGTAGATTTACATGGTTTATCAGTAAGATTTGAAAATCAGATAATTTTACATCCCCGATAAATACAATATCTTTATAATTATTCAACCCGGCAATCACATTGATTAACTCTTCATCGCTTAATTCAGTCTGAAGCGTTTGTATTTTCATTTCCACCGTTTGTATTTTTTTAAAAGCAAAGTTCAATAGCATAATAAGTGCAGCCGTTAAAATTAATATGATTATGATGATTTTTTTATAACTCATTATTTAACCTGTCTCTAATTTGTAGATTCTTGCTTCATAAGGTTTCAACTCATACTTTGATGATTGCTCATAATTACATATTCCGGTTTCAATTCCATACCCCGTCATATCAATTCTTATTATATCACCAGTCATGTTTGCAAGTACTGTTATAATAATGTGCCGGTAGTTTCTTTGATATGCAAATAGATCTTTCTCATTATCAAGTATTGGCCTGACACTGCCAAACAGGACGGCGGGTTCCGACTTTCTGAACTCAGTTATCCGTTTATAAAATTCAAGAACTGATGTATTATCCCGGCTCATTCGTTCTGCTCTTTCCCATGGTATCGGATATCTTGCATTATCCCTTGAAATAAATCTCAAATCCTTAAGTATTTCTTCTTTTACTTCACCTTTTTTGAGTCTTGCCTGATATATACTATGACTTCTAATGTCTGTAAACTCACCAATGCTTTTGTATTCCACATTCTTAAGCGCCAATTCATCACCCATGTATATGATTTGGGTTCCTGCAAGACCTAATTGTATTACCGCAAGCATTTTTGCCGATATTGAATGATATTCAGGATGAATATTCCCAAAATGCTCCACCATTCTGGTCAGGTCGTGACTCCCGAAGAAAACAGTCGGCCATACGCCTTTATCAGCCATCATCTGCCATTTCATAACACTTTCTTTGAATTCCTTTATCGACCAATCTTTGTGCCTTCCTTCATGACCCTTATCAATGTCAACGTGTTCAAACTGCAGATACAAATGAAGTTCATTACGACTTGGATGCACATAATCAACGGCTTGCCCTGTTGTAATTCCGCTTGTTTGTCCCATTAGAAGAGCTTCCGGATAATCCGTTAGTATTTCCTTATTCAATTCTTTGATATATTCATGAACCATTTCCTGGTTTTCAAACAGATGGTCTGCGTATGGACTTACATCCTCTTCTGACAAATTCGGCAATCCCTCTGCCTTTGCAATCTTATTTATAACATCAAAACGGTACCCGTCTATTCCCTTTTTTAACCAGAATTTCAATATTTTATAGATTTCTTCTCTTACTTCCTTATTATCCCAGTTAAGATCCGGCTGATATTTTGTATATATGTGCAGATAGTAGTCGTTGGTTTTGGGATTATATGTCCAAACCGGTTCTAATGTTTTTGAACTAATCCAGTTATTCGGCAACGAACTGCCATCGGTTTCCCTGAAAATATAATAATCTCTATAAGGACTGGATTTTGATTGACATGCTGATAAAAACCACGGATGTTGATTGCTTGTATGATTAATTACCATATCCAGTATGATTTTGATATTTTTTTGATGAGCCTTTTTAATCAATTTCTCCATGTCATCCATGGTTCCGAAATCGGGGTTGATCTTATAATAGTCGGATATATCATAACCCCCGTCTTTAAATGGGGATAGAAAAACCGGGCACAGCCATATAGTATCAATTCCAAGTTTGCAAAGATAATCCAACCGCGAAATTACACCGGTCAAATCACCTATGTTATCTCCATTGCCATCCCTGAAGCTCTTTGTGTAAATTTCATAAATGATGGCGTGGTCCCACCATCTGTTTTGTTTGCAAAACATATATAACATCCTAATGCCATTTTATTCCGCCATGTCAAATAATGCCATTATTTCATCCATTGAACAACTCGCAACGCCTAATGCTTTGTCTGCGCCTGCATAATAAACATACAGTTCATTGCCCATTATTATTTGTCCGCAGCTAAATACGACATTAGGCACATAACCATCCTCTTTTTCCCATGACAACTCAGGAATGAGAATAGGTTCTTTCTGTCTATATATTATTTTTGTCGGGTCATCCTTATCAAGAAGCATAATGCCCAACGCATATTGCTTGTATCCGCCTCTTTCGCCAAAAACCGTTTCTTCTTTACTGACTCCGTGATAAATTAACACATAACCCTTTTCCGTCTTAAACGGTGGTCCTGCAATACCAATCTTGAAGTTTTCCCACTCGCTGCTTTGATCTACTTCAGCCAGCACCTTATGTCGGTCCCAATTGACCAAATCCTTTGAAAAAGATACCCAGATATTCGGGGGACGGCGGTGAAGCAATACATACTCTTCATTAAACCGTTCCGGGAACAACGCTGCATCTTTATTACTTTCATCCAATAGCACACCGTGCCGATTCCATTTAATCAAGTCCCTGCTGGAAACCATGCAAATTTTAAAATCACCGGGATATCTGCCGCCATATCCTGTGTACAACATATAATAGGTGTTGTCTATTTTTGTTATCCTGGGATCTTCACACCCTCGTTGCTCCTGGGAGTTTTCAATCGGGCCTAAAACATAGGTATCGTCTCTTTTAAAATCAATTCCGTTTTGACTGATTGCATGTCCTACATAGTTTAGATATTTTTCACCTTCGCGTCCATTTGTATTTTTGTCAGTTGCTCTGTAAAATAAATGTACTGTCTCATTTTCCATGATAGCCGCCGCGTTATAGCAACTTGCAGCCTCCCAAACCCTCTTTTTATTTCCTGTCATTATAGGCTCGTCAAACAGCCGTTTTAATTTTAAACTCATTTACTTACCACCTTTTTAACAACTCTATAATTAATTTTTCCAAAGTATCAAGTGAAAAATGCTTTTTAGCCAAAGCAAAATTTTTCAAAACAGATTCATTATATAGTTTGGTATCTGTCAAATATCGGATTATTTCATCAGCAGCTTTCTCCAAAGCCTCCCTGCTAATTTGGGCAAGTCCGTTTTTCATCACTTCATATTGATTGCCCAAAGAAATATATTCAAAACCAAATTCTTTTATATCACTTTCAAAGATAGAGTACTCAAATATTATTTGTGGTTTTCTGGCAAACAGACCTTCTAGAAATTGATTTCCCCACCCTTCGTATATACTTGGATAAGTAATCATATCGCAGTGAACATATGCATCCCACAGCGAATATACTTTTCGGCCGTTTTCCTCATGTCTTTTGTGGTTAATGAACTCAGGCTTCACTATCATATTTACACCCATGGATTTTGCCTGCATGATTAGTTTTTTCTCATAGTCTTCCGCTCCTTCGTGAAGACCAATAAGAACCAGCACCAACTCTGAGTCCTTTGAAAATATTCTGCCGTCGTATAAGGTTTTCCCTATCATCTTATTCCTGAAGCCTGGTTCATTCAAAACCGCAAGAAGGTCTATTGCAAGCTCAATGGCTTTTCTATTTGTCACTCTTGTTGCTTGTAAAAACACCACTTGATTTTCAGAAATGCCGATGTCGTTCTTATATGTCCCGTTATAGCCGTCTTCAATCCATGGTTCATGATCAAAATCAAAAATATTGGGTATGACATTTGATTCCAATCCCTTTTTATCCATTAAATCTCTTTTAGCGGGTTTATTAATAACGATATGCTTCATATCCACAATATTCTTAGGCGGGAAATACGTTTCCAGCAACTTCTCGACATAAGGTGTAGTAGATTCGGTGAAATATGCCCTTTCCCAATAGAAATCATGATGGTGTCCGATTACCCTTACTTTGGTCTTTATAATTGCATTCGTTAATGCCATTGCGATATGGGGACTTCTTCCGAGGCACAGCAGGTTATTGGGTATGACTAAATCAATACTATATGTTTTGAACAGTTTGATGAATTGCATTTCTATCTTTTTACTTTGCTCACATATGGCTTCTTTTAAACTGGTTTCGTCAAATTGCTCCAGTTTCTCAAAACATTCTCTGTTTAATAATGCATCGTACTCATCCCTGTAATACAGTTCCTTTATGACAAACGCTTTGCTTGTGCCTTCGCTTCCGGCAATATAATAAACCTTATGACCGTTCCTTTCTAAAATAGTCTTCCATTTGTCCATTTCAAGAGAGACACCATCTGTTTCACCAACTCTAAAATGTATCATTGCAATGTTCATGACAGAATCTCCCTTCATCTAATTCTCTCTCCGCTTTCCTTGTCGAAGAAAAAATACTTTTGATTGATGCCAATGTTAAGCTGCTGACCTACTTTTACATCGAATATTTTCGTTGATACAATCTTTAATTGTTGTCCCGACAGGCCTATGACGGCAATTGTATGGGATCCCTGTGGTTCCATAAATTGAACCTTGCTTTTAAATAATTTTTTTTCTTCATCGGTTACAGTAAAATTCTCCGGTCTGACGCCAAGTACAACTTTTTTACCTTCATAACTTTTTAGAGTTTCCTTGATATGCGTAGTAATATTGAATTGAAAAGCTTCATGTTTTGCTATAACTCTTTTATCTTCCAATTCTATAGTAACATCAATAAAATTAGTCGGCGGCGAGCCAATGAAATTCGCCACAAACATACTTTCACAGTTATGATAAATTTCGTTTGGCGTGCCGATTTGCTCAATCGTGCCCTTATTCATAACAACAATACGATCGGCGAGACTCATGGCTTCTGATTGGTCATGCGTAACAAAGATTGTTGTAGAGCCTAACTCCTCATGAACCTTCTTCAATTCTGTTCTCATGGTGATACGCAGCTTGGCATCAAGATTTGAAAGCGGTTCATCCATTAGAAATAGCTTTGGTTCTACCGCCAGCGCCCTTGCAACCGCTACACGCTGACGTTGTCCACCTGATAATTGATTAGGACTTCTTTCCAAATACTCGGTTATGTTCGCCATTTCAGCTGCTTTTTGCACACGTTTTTTAATGTCTTCTTTTGACATTTTTCTTAATTTCAACGCATATGCAATATTTTGATATACAGTCATATGAGGCCAAACCGCATAAGATTGGAAAATCATTGATACACCACGATTTTTAGGTTGAAGGCCTTTAATTGATTTGCCTTCTAATACAATATCTCCTTCTGTTACTTCCTCAAGACCGGCAATCATTCTCATTGTTGTCGTCTTGCCGCATCCCGACGGTCCAAGCAATACTAAAAATTCATTTTCATTAATACCCAGGGACATATTATCCACAGCCAAAATTTTACCCTGATATTTTTTAGTTAAATTCATTAATTCTAAAAAAGCCATTTTTATCCTCCTAATTCAGTCTATAATTTTACATCGCCCCATAATTGATTGATGTAGTTTTTAATAATAAATGTAAACACAAGCGCCGGAATAATTAAAATTACCGCCCCTGCAGCCGAAAGTTGTATTGTTCCGCTCATTCCAAGCGCTTTATAAATCAACAGTGACAATGTCGGGTTGTTGCTTGATAAAATCAACGCTGTGATTGAATCATTCCAAGCTCCTAAAAATGCATACATGCTGCATGCAACCATGCCCGGGAAAGCCAAGGGCAGTGTAATTTTTAGAAAAGTCTGAAATCTGCTTGCACCGAAAACCACTGAGGCTTCTTCCAATTCAACGTTGATTCCCTGAAATATACTACTGGTTATCCATGCCGTCAACGCAATATTCCCGACTGAATATACTATAGCCAAACCAAACATTGTATTATTTAATCCCATCTTAATAAGGTATACCAGCATTGGAATTGCTATTGCAACGGCCGGGAACATGCGCACAAGCAATAAAGACAGATTCAGCTTGTTTTTTCCTGCAAAGCCGTATCTTGCAACGGCATAGCCTGCCATACTGCCTAATGTCAATGAAATAAGTATAGTCCAGCCCGCTGCAATTACAGAATTTAAAATGGCTTTATCAGCATTATTCGTAATGCTGAAGAAAGTTTTGAAATTATACAGCAGGTCTTTCTTGTAAGTTTCATATACCGGTCCGCCTGTTTTAGAAGCCGAAAAATCACTTTCGATTTCTTCATTTGTTAATTGAATCGACAATTCCCTTTTTAAGAATATACGGAAATCATCAATGTTGCTGGTATAAATCATTAATTCATAAAAATCATCTTCATCGTCATAAACATGCAATTGATACATATCATCCTCCCAGGTAACCATGATGTCAAACGACATTTTGGGTAAAAACGATCTTGGAAATTGATATACTTCATAACTCGAATACAACGAACTGCTTACAAAGAAGAAGAAGGGTAATAGTACCGCTATCAATACAGTTACAATAATAATATAAAAAGTAGTCTTTGCCATTATCTTTTTGGTACTCATACTAAATCCTCCTTTGACGGTTGCTGAACTTCAGATAAATCGTTACAGAGGTAAGAACTATCACTGTCACAACAACGGAATAGGTAAGCGACATCTTATAGCTGTTTTCAAGCATAGGCACAATATCTGTATAGTATGCAATTCTTTCAACTAAGAACGGTACCCGTCCGAATCCAAACATCATAACACTGATCATCCATATCTGCATTGCTGCAATCAACCGAAGAATAACCGCTGTTACAATCGTTGGTTTTAATATCGGTATAACAATATCCTTGGTAACCTGCCATTTTGAAGCACCGAATACATAACCGGCTTCTTCATATTCTTTATGCATATTCTGAAGTCCTGCCAATAATATAATCATAACCGATGGTAAAACCGTCCATGTATCAATTAATATCAAAAACATAAGCGCACTGGTGCCGTCTGCCGTCATCCATAAAATCGGCTGTTCAATCAAGTTGATATGCATCAATAAATTATTAACCCATCCGTAAGTAGAAAACCCCGTTCTCCATAGTATTGCTACTGCCGTAGGCGGTACCGCCATAGGTATCAGCGCTATGAATAACAGTAGTTTCACGCCTTTGAATTTCTTGTTAAGAAGCAAAGCCAGCATAAAAGCCAAAACAAATTGCAGTATTACCGATACAACCGCAAACAACATTGAATTTGTAAATGCCTCTTTGAAAACCGGTTCGTTCAAAACTTCAATATAATTGATAAGCGACATCTTTCCTTCTAAGTTTGTAAAACTTTCATAAAATGCCCTGATTACCGGCCTTATCCAAAAGAACCCGTAATATATCAATGCTGGTGCCAACAAAAAATATGGTGTCCACTTTTTTATTCTTCTTTTCAATATAAACACCTCCTGGTATTCGCAAATAAAATCTAAGAAAGAGAGAGAGCACAGAGTAGCTCTCTCTCTCTAAGCATTGTACAATTAATTCAGTAAAGCTTCAAGCAATGCTTGCTGCTCGTCTAAAAATGCATTGGTATATGCACCATTATTATCCCACATGGATTTAAACACTGTGTCAAAAACAGTTTTTACAGCGCCCCAATCCGTGTAATCTGACGCAGGAACGCCTGAAGGTATCCCGTTGTTCAGTGTTTCCAGACCTTTCTTCATGATGATGTCTTTTGGTTCATTGCCAAGTTCTGCTATAACTTCT
>JAUVJE010000216.1 GCA_030592355.1 Clostridia bacterium | reverse complement strand
GGATTTAATAAAAGTACATATTCGTCTTGTGACAGCTCAATAGCCTGATTGTTTGCAGCCGCGAAGCCACGGTTCTCATGGTTTGTGATTTGCTTTACTTCGGAGAAACACTTTTTTATAATGCCGACGGTACCGTCAGTACTTGCGTTATCAACGATGATTACTTCAAAAGTGCAGGAAGGCTGATTTTCTTCGATGGAACGCATGCACCTGAGGAGGTCTTCTCGCACATTCCAGTTGACTATAATAATTGAAAGTTTCATATTATTTGCGGTGTTATCCTGGTTTGATAACCATGGCAAAATGCTTATATCTAATGTCATCGATGGAGTTTAGTAAAACCAAATTTAATATTTTGAAGGTTCGGCTTGAAGTTGGATGTATGCCCTCCAGCACCAAAATTTCAAAGTTCAACAAGTTGAGCATTTTAACGATACTTTTATAGGTGAAAAATCTCAGGTGGGTTCTGTCCAGTATTCCATGATCCTTGTAGTCCCAGTTGCCATGTATAACTAAGTCAACAAACGTGCGATAATATCTGATATTTGGAATTGATGCTATGATAACTCCCTTGTCTGTTAATTTATTTTTCAAAGTACTTAATAACGCAGAAGGGTCCAGTAAGTGTTCCAAAATGTCAAAGAGAATGATACAATCAAAAAAGTTTTCGGGTATATCTTCAAGTGACTCATCTGCATCGCTATTAATTACTTTGTCTAATATTTTTTCTGCTTCATGTGCCGCTTCTTTATTTATTTCAACCGCCCAGGTTTCAGCGTCAAATTTATCCTTAACCAGAGCAGAAAATCCACCACAACCGCAGCCGAACTCCAGAGATGTTTTTGTGCCCGGCGGTACATATTGTAGCATGTCTTCTCGATTGCTTTGGTAATATCCTGACGGTTTATTCAATAAGCTGGCTTCATGTTGTCCCATAAACGTGGCCTCTCATTTTCTTGAAAGCCGATATTAAAAAAATAATAAAGTGCACATATCATTGTTCTGCATGACATTATATGTCGTGTGCTTATTAGAACTTATGTGCCGAGACTGATATATTTACCATTATTTTCTGGAAATTTATTATAGTTAAGCCTCTTTACACCTTCAAGAGATTTAATCGGTTCAGACGTTTTTTGAAGTACCTGCAAGGTGGAAAAAAGCATCGAACAAGTGAGGATAATCGATGAGGGACGAATTGAAAATAATATTGTTAACTATATGGTTGATACGATCGAAACAGATACTTATGATACTTTATAGTCAACTGTTTTTTTGTGTAGAAAGGTTATGAAATGAAGCTGCTTGTGCTAAGTAACAATCCGGAACGTGCAAGCTTTAGGCAGCGAATACAAATTTATTTTGACACTTTGCTCGCAAACGGTATAGATTATCAAGTTGCGAAATTGCCGGCTGGTTTTTTGGCACGTCGAAAGCTCTTTAAGCGGGCAGCAGGTTTTGACGGCGTTTTCCTTCATAAAAAAGGCTTGAATTTCCGTGATGCTGTGTGGTTGCGTCGAAACAGCAAGAAGATCATCTATGACTTTGATGATGCTATAATGTATAATCCTCATCGCTCTGACCGTAATAGTCCGTCTCACTTCAATGGTTTCCGCAGAAGCGCCCGGCTGGCTGATGTTGTTATTGCCGGCAACTCTTATTTGGCTGAACATGCACAAAGATTCAGTGCCAATGTTAAGATTGTGCCCACAGGCCTGGATACTAAAGCATATATGGTTGAGACTAATGCGAAGGATGATGGCAGAATTCGTCTTGTCTGGATAGGCAGCAGGAGTACATTACAGTACCTTTCAGAAATCAAACCTGCCCTTGAACAAATCGGTGTGCGTTATGACAATGTCGTTTTGAGGATAATATGCGATAACTTCTTTGAGCTGAAGAATATGGACGTGGAAAAGCGCAGATGGTCTTTGGAAAAGCAAGTTGAGGATTTAACTACGAGCAATATTGGCCTGGCGCCACTGTCGGATAACCGATTTGCGAGCGGAAAATGCGGCTTCAAAATTCTACAATACCAGGCTGCCAACTTGCCGGTTATTGCGTCACCGGTGGGTGTAAACTCCGAATATGTTCGTAATGGAATTACGGGCTTTCATGCTTCGAACATTCAGGAGTGGATTGACAGAATCAGTGAGTTAATTGACAGCATTGAATTGCGTAAACAAATGTCCGATGCCGGAAGGGCTCAAACTCAAAGATTTGATATCAATGTTATCGGCCAAAAATTATGCGGCGTGATTACGGAGTGTATAAGAGGCTCGACAGATGACGTAAAAGAGGCCGAGCGATTCGGACGTCGACCGGAAATTCACACTGCCCCGCAGAAAATTAAAGTCAGTATTTGTATCCCGACTTATAATCGGAAAGATTATCTCAAAGAAACGCTTGAGAGCATCATGGCGCAAACTTACAAAGAATATGAAATCATTGTGGTCGATGACGGCTCAACAGACAGTACCGAGGATATGATTAAACAGCTTGGTGTCCCTATTACTTATCACTGGCAGGAAAATGGCGGTGACGCCGCCGCCCGAAATAAACTTATAGCACTTGCACGCGGTAAATATATCTCGTTCATAGATTCCGATGACCTGTTATTTCCTGATGCTATCGAACGACTGGTTAAAGTTATGCAAACAGAAGCCGACGATGTTGTTGCTTACGGCTCATATGTTAGAATTGACCAGGATGGCAACGTTTATGGTAAATGTAAAAGAAAGCTATTCAGTGGAAACATTACCAAGCACTTATTTCAAACTATCATCGTTCATTCTTGCGGCTCTATGTTCCCCAGGAAGATATTGAAGGACGGTGTTACCTTTGATACATCATTGCACGTCTGCTCTGATTATGACCTTTGGCTTTCTCTTTCAATGAAGTATAGATTTGTGGCACTGCCCAATCCTACTTTTAAAAGACGCCGCCATTCTGACAATCTTTCAACTGTTTCTTTTGAGAACTGCCTTACTGAGTTTAAAGTACTTGAGCGTTTTTATTATGAAAAGGATGGAAATAAAGTGATCCCGCCTAAAATAGCATTGAAGGTGCTCAGTAAGGGTGGTTTTAAGACAGGGCGTTGTGCATTCAGGGAGGGATCATACGGCCAGGCAACTAAACTGCTTGGTCAATCTTTCCGGCGACATCCGAATTTTAAGTCGCTGATCTACTGGACGAAAGCAGGAATTGCTGTGCGATTAGTGCGGCCTTGATTGGCCTAATGTGGATATGGCTACTGGCGTGAAAAACAGGCTCTCTTATTTTCCTGATGGTTCAATCGATGAGATTCATTGCAGGAGTGTTTTTTGAACACATAGAGAAATTTAAAGATTTAAAGAGAGAAAATGTCAGGATTTTCAAAAGTAGTAGCTGGCGGATTATGAGCAGGCAGATACAATTATTTCGTGCATTTGCGGATTCAAGAAAATTGCATTTCCCCACCTAAG
>JAUVJE010000089.1 GCA_030592355.1 Clostridia bacterium | reverse complement strand
GTTGATAAAAGAATATCCACCCATCCAGGTGATTTATGCCGGTGACTCTGAAATTGTTGTACATGAAATAAGAACAGATACCTTTGGAAAGTCGCGGTTAGCCTGGGAGAAAACCATTCCGTATGATTATGACAGTTTACTTTATGATCAGCTTAATGAAAAGGCGGCTCAGATTGCCTATGAAATAAAAAAATATAAAGCTGAAATTGTAATAGCGGATGCAAAAACGTTAATTCTCCTGACACCCCGAAGTTACCTGTCAAATGTGACGGTTTACATAGGTGATGGCCATGAACAAAATTTACTGACTTTATCTGCTGAAGAATCCACCGCGATTACGTCTATCAATTGCGGAGTTAAAATTGAGAAAAGCAACTATTATCCTCAGGTCTCAGAAGACAGCTATCTGGGAATAGTCAGCGGTGTTATTTCAAGAATGAATGAAGATATGAAGGCTTTCATGGTAATTGAATTTGCGCGGAAAATTATAGAAGGAGAACCTTATCAAATCGGCAGACGGGTACAAGGTTCGGATTTAGTGGAGTAAACGTATGGGAAATAATAGAAATTCAGTTGAAAGTATTTTAAAAGAGCATGCAGGACAGGACAAACGCAGTTTAATGGCCAAGCGAATGGTAAAGGAAGAGCAGCTCAGACGCGACCGTGACATGAATGTTGAACACTGGGATGGCATTCAGTCAAATAAGGTTTACAGACTTCCTGTGGGAAATCGCCGTTGGAAAGATATGGGTTCAGTAGGCAGAATTTTCTTTATTATTGCTCTTCTTGCTCTTGTTATATCGATTGGTATCCTGATTTTTGCAGGTATAAAGAGTTTCGCATAAGGGTAAAAAACTGATAACAGATAGGTTTACTGTCAAATTTTGTTTATGCATATAGAGATTTTAGGAGTATAATCATATTGTAAGAGGGTGGTGAGGATGAAGCGCAAGAAAGAACAGGGTATATTCTTCAGTAATCCTTCAGACAGTGAAATATCCCGGGAAACGAAAAAAACCATTGAAACTTTCGTAGAGTGTGAAAACGTGCCGGTGGATACCGGCAATCTGGGAGTGGATTACAAGAGGATTATCAATCTATCTTATGGGCAGGAACATAAAAAAAAGAAGAAATAGTATTGAAAAAAGCAGTTCTAAGCGAACCATAGAGATTCGTTTTTTGCATTTCGACTGGTTGCCTTTGGGTCGATTAGCTGATTTTAGGTAAATTCTAATCCGGATGGATAGGGAATTTTTTTTAATTCACTACTTGACATTGCATAGTAGTGGTGCTATTATATGTTTGAGAACTATGTAATACATAGTAGCGGAGGTGATGACAATGGCCAGGGATACACAATTGCTAAAGGGGTTGCTTGAAGGATGTATTCTTGCTCTTCTTGACAATGAAGTTACATATGGATACAGGGTAGTGGAATTACTTGGGAAATATGGCTTCAGGGAACCTCAGGAAGCTACTGTATACCCGATATTAAACCGGCTCGAGAAAAAGGGGTTGTTAAAGAGTGAAAAACGTCCGTCGGATTTAGGACCGCCGCGTAAATACTATATGCTTACAAAAGATGGTGCCAAAGAACTTGAAGTATTCAAGAATGAATGGGAAAACGTTAAAAAAACCGCAGATAGATTACTGGAGGTAAAATGATGAAAACAATGACGAAACAATCAAAATTAATAATTTGTTTATCACTGTTCATATCGGGAGCTCTGATTTTTTCAGCACTGGTGTATTTTTTCGGTATAAGTGATACTACGGATGTCGATGTAACATGGATGCTGGTTGCCCTAATATTTATAGCCATTTTGTCAGCTGTCGTTGTATATGCAGCAAGAAAGAAAATAAGAACCAGGGCGAAGTTGCTTAATACCGAATTTTTCATTGCCTATGAAAGCATAGAAGACAGTATGGAAGGGTCCGTACTCAGCATATTTGAGCGAAAGGAAACGATGAAAGACATACTGGGACTTTTTATTGACGCACAAAACTCGGGCAGAACAGTAGAGCAGGTAACCGGGGGGGATCTCAGCGGATTTATTATTCAGGTTCAGGATTCATTCGGTTACAGAAGCAGATTACTTTTTACTCTTATTTCAGGAGTGCAATATGCAATAATGTATCTTTTCATGGTGCAGATTTATGAATGGGTCCGGAATACCCGGGGAGAAAGTTTCTTCTCGGCGCAACCAGGATATTCATTAATCGTTGTCTTGCTGCCCATAACATTTATAGGCATCCCCCTTATGCGCTATTTCATCAGAAAACAGAAGATTTTTTGGGCTATGGCCGTATTATTCATTAACTTGGCAATTGGCATTGCTTTCATGGAAATAACCTGTGCGAGTTTTATGCACATTGAGTGGATTCGAAGTATACATGAAGACGTATTCTCTTATGTGCCGGGATGGGGATTCCTTGTGTTATGGCTTGGTATTTTAGCTGCAAGTTTCGGGATGAAGTGGTTCATCCGTCGGATATCAATAAAAAAATTGTAAAATAGTATAAACGAAGAAGCGCCACGGCAAAACACCGTGGTGTTTTTGCTGTAAATATATTATTTAGTACTATTGGTGTGATATTATAATACAAAGCTTACTTTCTGGGGGGAAATATGCAGAATAAGGATATTATAAAAAGAATTATACCGCTGCCGAGAAACATTAAAGTTTCAAAAGGCATAACATATGAAGCTTCCAGAATAAAAATTGAAATGCCGGGAGAGAAGACACCGCCTTTGAAAACAGCTTCTCGCATATTAGGACGTTTTGCCAATCCGGGTCAGATTTGCCCTGATTTCATTATCACCCTTAGATTTATAAACAAAGACCGTGATAAAGCCGAATATAAGATATTGAAAAATGTAAAAAACAGAGATCAAGCTTATTCTATTAAATCAATATCTAATAAAGGTATATACAACGCAATTGAAATAACCGCATTCACAGATGTTGGTTTATTATATGCTGCCGTAACGTTATCGCAGGCGGTTGTCAGGAACGGCCTGAAAGCCTATATCCCCGTTCTTTTTATCACCGACTGGCCTGAAATACCTTATAGAGGCCAATGGGGAGGGAATTCCAACTGTGATCTTCATTGGACATTCCAATACAAGCTCAATGCTATTGACGGAAAAGTTCTGGTTTCGGCAGACAAAAAGGGTAACCCGACGGTAGTGCACAATGAAAGGCTGTACCGCGAGGCTGCTGCATACGGCGTAGATATAATGGCAACCATTCCTCACCTTGAGCAGATATCAAAACGCGGTTTTCTTGAAAAACGAAGTGATGTTCTTAATGTTCCATCTCCTGAAAGAGAGGGAAGAAGCGACTATTTCCCCGGATTATGCATGAGCAAACAGGCTACCGAGGATATGATTTTGGATTGGTTTCGGGGTATTGCTGAAAATAAAAGTGTTGGAAAGATTCTGATATGGCTGTCAGAAGAAGCAACACCTTGTCATTGCGACATATGTAAAGGAGATGAACCATATCAATTAGAAACTGCGTGCCTTCTTAGGGCATACACAAGGTTAAAAAATGAATATCCCAAAATCGGTTTGGGCATCATGCTTTCCCAGGGAAGTTTTGCCGTCACAAAGGAAATAGCTGCCATGTTGCCTGCTGATGTATCACTTACATATTATGATGGGGGCAGAACCTACGATTCGGGGAAATATCCCATGATTCTTCCCGTGCTTCGTAAATTTATACAAAAAAATGGAAAACTTGGCGTCTATCCGCAGATAACGCATTCCTGGAGAACTGTTTTCCCATGGACTGCACCTGCATTTATTAAATACAGATGTGATGAATTCGTTAAAGCGGGGCTTCATAGAGTAATAGGCTATGCAGTTCCATCCAACAGGTATCACGAATTCAACCTTATGGCTTTTGCGGAGTGGCTTTGGAATCCAAAGGGTAGAAAAACTAATGACTTTACCGCTGCATATGCTCATTTAAATAATATACCAGAATCGGAATTTGTGAAATTCACTAAGTTAATGGAAAGACCGGCCTGGCAACTTGCCGAAAGCAAGCTTATGTTAAGACTCACATACAATTTTTCGTTAATATTAAGAGGTAGGGTAGAGCTACAGGATCATAGATACGAGATGGCTGAATTAGTAGAAATTCAAAAACCGGACAAATTAATCAGGAATGCCAAAAAAGCACTTGCAATTGCCCGTAAAATCGAAGAAAGGGACCTTGTTTACGAAGCAAAATGCGTCATTGCAGGCTTGAAAGCATACAAATGCATAACCGGTTTTATTAAAGAAATTGATAAAAAGAGCATTTCAACTGAAAAGCTAATAAGATATTATAAAGAATTGAAAAAATCAGCTGTTATCATGAGAAAATCCATAATTGGCTGGTCGGAATATTTAACAATGAACGGTACTGTGCCGATGAGAAGAGTTGTTGATACTTCGATGATTTTTTATAGGGTGCTGGATGGATTCAAGAGATATTTTGATGAAACCAATGTTCAAATCGGAGATACCCCGGAAACAGTCTATCCGATAGGCGAATGGGACAAAGGAATTTTCAATAAAAGTGGATGCGGAGTGTTGAAATTCGATATCACAAAATATCTGAAGAAAAATGGAAAGGGAACATATTATGTTTCGCTTGACTTTATAGAAAGTGCTTCAGGAACTGATTTCAACCGAATAACATTGGACGAAATACAACCCGGGGGAGGCGAAAAACCGGTTTCGTTTGTGAGGGCGGATTTGAAACGCCTTTCAGTATGGGGCCCTTGGATAGAATTTCCCATTAAAATTGAAAAACCTAATATAATGTGCGACTATATCCTCCGTATGGATATATCTGGGCTTGATAAGGATGCAGCCAGTTGCAGAGGATTAGTGGGAATGAGAAAAGTATAGATAGCTTCGGAGACATACGATAGGTAAAGAGACTTTAGTTAAATTGATGTAACGGGTCAATAATCCGCCGGATGATAAACTTACTGGAACAGTCACTGGATATATTGGTTATCAGCCCCGTAGGAGAATCTCACCGGTGTTGTAGTTGATAAGAATAGTCTCGGCCGGATTGGTTTTTGTTTCAATTTTTTTACCGTTGGGGAGTAAAATGGCCCGGGGACCTCCTTTTTCAGTATGAATTGACAAAAGTCCGGAGCCAGCGGCAATGGAATCACCTGAGTCGCAATATAAATGAACGCCTGCTTTTGCAAAAATATGTGAAAATACTTCATATGAGGTAAATGGAATTGGCGAAAACCAAATTGTATGCGATGATTCTTCACGACAGACCAAAGCAGGTCCATCACTTCCTTTACTAATAAATAAATCAAGCTTTGGATAATCTGATGGCGTCTTATAGAGTCGCTCGTATACCGGATGCAAATCATAGGAAATTCTGCCGTATTTTATGCCGGGAACCCCATTAACAGAGATTCTTTCAATATTCAAGCCGGTGACATCGCTGATGTTATCAATGGAGGCGTTTTCGTCGTCAATATAGCCCGGTGCATAAAACCAAACGATATGACGGTTGTTTTTACAAAGAGTGCCTTTTATAAATTTTTTCTGTTCTGCGTCCAGGATAAAAGAATTCATAAAAATAATACATTTATATTGATCCGGATTAATTCGTTTAATATCACTGAGATATATTGTATCGATTGCAGCTCCGCTGCGCAGTGCCATGGGATAAGACAGATTTATACATGCTGCGTCTGTAATTGGGTCTAATTTAGAATTTATTGCAGTATACTTAAATACTTCTGTATCAAAAACCAACAATACTTCTGCAGGATTATGATAGGGCGTTTGCATTTGAAAATCTATAATACGCTTTATCTTTTGTATTTCCTCTTCGTAAGCTGAATCCAGCCACCACCCCGAGTAATTGTGCGGACCAAAGTCGTAATACCATAAACCGGCGCCGTTTGCTATGGGGAATATAGAGTTGCGTCTAAGTATTTGTAGGGATTCATATTTGGGATAGACAGGCATGCCCGCCATAACGCTTCCTGTATGTGCAGGCTGATCCATTTCATCAAGCCAAAGCTTTTTATGAAGCATTGAAGATTCAAGCATTCCGCGGCTGGAACCTGAAGCTCCCAGATTTCTTAGATTTTTATCATATCCCTGTGGGCCGCAGAGACAGTCTATGTATGGACTGCTGAGTACTTTTTGTTCACTGAGATGACCACCGGCTGCTGAGCGCCCGAAAACGGAAATATAATAACCGTAAAATGCACCTGTTATTATCGGCGACGGCCAGTTTTCTTTTATTACTTTACAAAAATGGACTACGCTGTCAGCAACCAGATTATGCTGGCAATCGTAATAATCGATAATGTTTCTTTCTGATACAGGATTTCTGAAGATTCCATCTGAATTGCCAAGACGGGCATTCATTCCCGGAACACAGGCAGTTTTTAAGTCTGCTTCTTGATTTCCCCAAGCTTTTTTTAATACATCTGTGGTTTTGTATTTATTTTTTATATAATTTCTGAAAGCTTCGGTCATCCTAAGCCCGGTATCAGGTTCATGTTTCATAAAAGCCCAGTAATGATGTTCGCCATATACCCCTGTGGCCGGCTGAAGGCCGGCAAGAAAAGCACCTTCTTCACTATTGCTGAGTTGTGACAAAAAAAGTTTGAGCATTCTTGTGGAGTCGTCCATCCACTTTTTTGATGCAAAACTGTGACGGGGAACAGTATCGAGGTCCTGTATCAGGTAACGTTGGAACCCTGGGAGCGCTTTTTCCGGGCTAACCGGCTTATCGGCGAAATCAACCAGTTCATCCGGGTTTTTATTATTCCACCATTTGGGAGGGGTTGTGTGGTACCTTAGAAAAATTTTTGCTTCAGGACATTTGTTTATAATGCCTTTTATTTGTTTTCTGGCAATGGATATGTCAAATGTCCCGTCTTCGTTCCACATGTCATCAAGCCATATATCCAATTGAAAAAGCTTAAAACCCATATCTGCGAATCCACGGACGCTCCTTCCGGGAATTTCTTCGAACGAAAGCCTGCCACCGGGGCAGTCTGTCAGAGCATAAATAATAGGTGAATACTGTTCAGCATTTATAAAAATGGTTGGTCGTCCATTATGCAGCCTGACTTCGGATTTTAATAGTTTAATCATTTTACACCCCGCATAGTTGTATTGTAGCAAAAAAAGTAAATTAGTAAACCCTGCCGGTATATCCGGTTATCAATACTTAAAGGCTATACTGAACAAAGTATTTTAAGAAGGTTTAATATTTGGGATTACACGTATTGTCAAAGTAAGAGCAATTTTATATAATGACTATAATACATTTTGGGAGTATATAATGGACAAATGGAGTATGGGAAGCAGGCAAACGGCAAAAGCCGCAGCCAGAATGTGCCTTTCGGAATCGAGAAATGAAGAAAAATTATTAAAAGAGAAATTTGCTAAGGTTGAAATTCAATGTGTCGCAGTTGATTTTGGCGGCGAATACATATCATCGCTGATGAAAATAGTTGAAAGTGCCATAGTTGCATCCAAAAGAGAAAAAGTAATAAAGGGATGTCTGCTTGAAGAAGGTGCAGTTGCAGGGGCAACAAGAGAAGCTTTCAACCAAATAATGCCCAAAGCCATAGGCTGTAATATCGGTGGTAAAGTCGGTATTGCCCGAAGCGGCGATCATGTTAGTGTGTGTATTTTTGCAGGGATAGGATTACTGCATTTAAACGAGGTGGCAATGGGTCTTGGCCACCGCGTTTTATAGGAGGGTATTATGGTTTTTTCAGTAGCGATAGACGGACCGGCCGGGGCAGGTAAAAGCACAGCGGCAAAACAACTTTCAGCGATGTTTGATGCAATATATCTTGATACCGGAGCCATGTACAGAACAGTTGCTTTAGCAGCAATCAAAAGAGGCATTGATACACAGGATGGCATTGCTCTTGAAAAGATGATTGAAACTATTGATATTGATGTGCGGTTTACTGGAAACGGTCAGGAAATTTATCTTGATGGTGAAAATGTCAATGGTCAGATAAGAACTCCGGAAGTATCGCTTGGAGCTTCCCATGTGGCGGTATTCCCTCCTATTCGTCATAAAATGGTGGAACAACAAAGAAAAATTGCAGCTAAAAATAATGTGGTGATGGATGGCAGGGATATAGGCACATATGTATTAAAGGATGCGAAGTATAAGTTTTTCTTGGTCGCATCTGTTGAAATACGGGCACAAAGAAGATATAAAGAATTGTATGGGAAAAGCACGGAGGCTGATTTGGAGAGCATTATCAAGGATATCGAGTTTAGAGATGAAAATGATTCCAGTAGAAAAATGTCTCCCCTCAAACAGGCGGAGGATGCCATTTTGATAGATACTACGAACATAAGTATACAAGAAATGGTCGACGAAATTGCGGGATATATAAATGATGCATAAACTCGGGCAGTTACTTATAAGGTGGTCGGTCAGGATACTCCTGCATATTCTTTACAGAGTGAAATTTGTCGGTGAAAAGCAGCTGCCTGAAAAAGGCGCATATATTCTGTGTCCAAATCACAGAAGTTATGTTGATATACCCATTGCGGGAACCTACTCAAAAGGACGCTGGTTGTATTTTATGGGGAAAATAGAACTGTTTGAAAAACCTGTCTCAAGGTTCTTTATGAACTTAATGGACGTCTTCCCGGTTGCAAGGGGCAAGGGCGATATAGGGAGTATAAAGAAGGCTCTCAGGCATCTGAAAAATGAACAGGTAATATGTATATTCCCACAGGGGACGAGGGAAAAGGACGGCGAGATACTTCCGGCTAAAAAAGGTGTTGCAATGTTGGCGGCTATGTCGGAAGCCCAGATAATACCAATGTTTATCACGGGGGATATCAAGCTATTCAGGAAGATAACAGTATATATTGGAAAGCCTTTTGATCTTGGGTTAAGGAAAAAAACAAAGTACTCAAGGGAAATATACAAAGAAAAAAGTCAGGAGATTATGAAAAAAATTGAATCCCTGGCGGAGGTTTATCAGATTGAAGATTGAAGTTACCCATAGCGCGGGGTTTTGCTTTGGTGTCGCAAAAGCGGTTGAAACTGCAGATGAAGTGCTAAGTAGATTTGGTGTTGCTTATGCTACCGGAGATATAATACATAATCCGTCTGTGATGACACGGCTGGCAGAAAAAGGACTAAAAGCAGTATCTTCTCCGGAAGAAATTCCTGAGGGCGGGCACTATATAATTCGCGCTCATGGAGAACCTCCCGTATCATACGAAAAGGCACGCTTGGGAAATCTTATTGTCCACGACGCCACATGTTCCTATGTGCACAATATACATGACCTTGTCAAAATGTTGGATAAAAAGAGGAAGAAGATAATAATATTCGGTGATTCCGATCATCCGGAAATTGTCGGGATTAACGGGTGTTGCGGTAATAGGGCAATCATAATAAATGACGGGTCTAAAATTAATGAAT
>JAUVJE010000172.1 GCA_030592355.1 Clostridia bacterium | reverse complement strand
GGCTGATGTGATAAAAAAAGGAAGCCTGTCCGCAGTGAAACGACTCAAGGGTTTGGGTTACGAAGTTATTATGTTAACGGGCGATAATAAGAAAACAGCCGAAGCAATCGGCAGGAGCATGGGTATAACTAATGTAATTTCTAATGTCCTGCCTGAGAAAAAAGCTGAAAACATAAGACTTTTGCAACAAAATAATAACAGGGTTGTCATGGTGGGCGATGGTATAAATGACGCTGTGGCCCTTGTTCAGGCAGATGTCGGAATTGCAATGGGAAACGGGACTGATGTGGCGATTGAATCAGCTGATGTTGTTTTAATGAAAGATGATATAAGAGATGTTGTTACTGCCCTGGAACTCAGTAGGCGAACTATCCGCAACATAAAGCAAAATCTATTTTGGGCTTTCTTCTATAATATTCTTGGAATCCCTGTAGCAGCGGGAGTGCTTTTTATAACTCTTGGCCTAAAACTCAATCCGATGATTGCAGCCGCTGCAATGAGTTTCAGTTCCGTATCGGTTGTTTTAAACGCCCTGAGGTTAAAACGTTTTAAGCCAATGGATGCAAAAAAGCTAAGAAAAATTGAAGCATCTGATTCCGAAGGCAATATAACTATAGAAAAAGGAGAAGAAAAAATGAAAAAGAGCATATATGTTGAAGGCATGACCTGTATGCATTGTGTAGGTCGGGTCAAGCAGGCGCTTGAAGAGATAGAAGGGGTTCGGTCGGTTAAGGTCAGCCTTGAAGATGGAAATGCAATTGCTGTTCTGTTCTCTGAAGTTGCGGACGAAATATTTGAAGAAGCAGTTGATGCAGCCGGATACGTAGTCGTTAAAGTTATTTAGAAACAGCGGTTTGCAAACAGTATGATTAGTAACGTACTAAGCAGGGTATAGTATTGTTGAAAAACACATGATATGGATAGGAGTAAATAAATGAAGAAAATACTAATAATAGTATTAATTTTATCAATTCTGGTAATTCCGCTTTCTGCGTGCGGTAATAAAGACGATTCTGAACTTGTTATCGGAATGGAGCTGGCTTATCCGCCTTTTGAAACAACGGATGAAAAAGGAAATCCCGATGGTATCAGCGTTGAAATTGCCAAAGCTCTCGGAGAGTATCTCGGACGTTCGGTCCGAATTGAAAATACGGCGTGGTCGGGCCTCATTCCATCGCTTACCACTGGCAAGATAGATATTATAATTTCTTCGATGACCATTACCGAAGAAAGAGCCAAGACCGTCAATTTTTCCAATCCGTATTCAAAATCACAGCTTTTACTCTTGGTTTCAAAATCATCTACCGTTCAGGAATTTGAAGATCTTAAAGAAACGGGCAGAAAACTAGCGGTTAAAAAAGGCACTACCGGACACACATATGCGATTGAACATCTTCCCGAGGCCAATATAATGGTTTTTGAAAAGGAAACGGCATGTGTTTTAGAAGTAACACAGGGAAAAGTCGATGCATTTATTTATGATGCAATGACCATTTATAAGAATTCACAGCTGCACCCCAATACTACTATTGCTGTTTTTACGCCTTTTCAGGAAGATTATGAATACTGGGGAATGGCTCTTAATAAAAATGACACTGATTTATTGAAAGATGTGAATGCCTTTATAAAGAAATTCCAGGATGATGGCGAAATGAATAAACTAGCCGACCGGTACCTTGGTGAAATTAAAAAGGTTTTTGACGATAAGGAACTGTCGTTTTTCTTTGACATTGACTGAAAAGGGTGATGCATGAAGAATCTCTTTATTGTAAAGGATTATAAGGAAAAATCCGGACTATTAGCGAAATGGACAAATATCATTCTTGTAGGCGTCTTCATATCTGCGGTTCTTTTCATTGCGCTTCAAAGACTTGACTACAAACTTGACTTTACCGTCTTATGGGATTATAGAATTAAATTTATAAGAGGGTACGGAATTACCTTTCTATTAGCTGGTATCTCCATATTTATATCTATTTTAATCGGATTGATTAGTGCCGCCGCCCTTCAAAGCAGGATTAACTTTTTCAGATATCTTGCCCGGGCATATATAGAAGGCATCAGGGGAACACCATTCCTGGTTCAGATAATTTTCTTTTTCTATATAATTGCAAATTCAGTCGGACTCGACAACAGATTTATAGCAGGCGTTTTGATATTGTCTATATTTACAGGGGCGTATGTCACTGAAATTATCAGAGGGGGAATACAAAGCATACCTGAATCTCAATGGATAACTGCAAAATCTCTTGGTTTTTCCAGACTACAGACCTACAGATACATAATTTTCCCACAGGTATTCAGAAGAATCCTGCCTGCGTTAGCGGGGCAGATGTCTTCCCTTGTAAAAGATTCGTCGCTGCTTTCAGTAATCGCTGTTTCAGAATTTACTATGAAGGTTCTTGAGGTTGACTCTATAAATTTCAGAACATTTGAGAATCTGACATTCCTCATGTTTGGATATCTTGTAATAACCATACCCATATCACTGTTGTCCAAATGGCTTGAACGGAAGTACTATTATGAATCTTGAAATTAAAAACCTCAACATGAGGTATGGCGAAGAAATGGCTCTGAATGAGTTGGAATTATCAATAAAAGGGGATAAAGCCGTTGCTGTCATAGGTCCTTCCGGAGGAGGCAAATCTACGCTACTGAGGATAATCGCAGGTATAGAAAATCCTACTTCAGGATTCGTTTCGGTTAATGGTGCACCTATTGATTACGAAGAAAAAAAATTAAGGGAATATAGAAAGAGAATCGGGATGGTATTTCAGGCATACAATCTGTTCCCGCACTGGACTGCTCTTAAAAACATAACAGTGCCTCTTATCAAGGTTTACGGGATGCATAAGGATGAAGCGGATAATGCGG
This sequence comes from Clostridia bacterium, assembly GCA_030592355.1. Lineage (GTDB taxonomy): Bacteria > Bacillota > Clostridia > DUPQ01 > DUPQ01 > JAFGQE01. Next base: position 1,881 of record JAUVJE010000172.1, on the reverse strand, counting down.
CTATTACAATGTTGAAGCATTTCGGATTAATGGAACATGCGGGTAAACTGCCTGCCCAGCTTTCCGGCGGACAGCAGCAGCGAATTTCAATCGCCCGCGCAATGGTCAGGAAACCGGAGATACTCATATTGGATGAACCTACCAGCGCCCTTGATCCCCAGCTCACCAAAGAAGTGCTGGATATGATTCTTGCGCTTAAAGAAGAAGGAACGAATATATTAATGGCCACTCATGAGATGGCCTTCGCAAAAAGGGCGTCTGACCGGCTTGTTTTTATTGAATCGGGCAAGGTCGGCGGAGAAGGGGGCCCCATTGAATTTTTTAACCTCGGTATGAGTAAACGGCTTGATGAGTTCCTAAGTCATGTATTTGAGTAATTCCCTGTTTAGCAATTCAACTGCCAAACAATATAATTAATAAATAAAGGCACATTCCGGATGAAATTTGCTTTGACATCACAATATAAATATATTACCATTTGTATCATATAAAGGAGGATGAAAATTGGATTCTTTAGTACTTAGCCAAAATACCATGAACCTGCTTGATGATAAGAAGGCAGCGGGGATAATTTCCATAGATGTAAGCAGGATAACCACCTTGACGGATTATTTTATTATCTGTACAGGAACCAGCGATAGGCACAGGAAATCTCTTGCAGACGATGTGCAGGAACTTATGGAAAATGAAAAAGTTAAAATGCTCTCAAAAGAAGGTTATAGAACCGCGAATTGGATTTTACTGGATTACGGATATATCGTAGTAAATATATTCAGCGGGGAAGCCAGAGAAAAATATGATCTTGAAAGACTGTGGTCCGACGGGGCTCTTTCAGATTTACGGAATACAAAAAAAACGGAGGAAAGAAAATGATTATTACAGGGATAAGCGATGAAGCGGGTAAAGATATAAAAACACAGATAAAAGCTCATAAAGAACTTGGCTGGAGTGCGCTCGAACTACGGTTGCACAACGGCGTCAATGCTTCTACCACGGATTTTTCAGATAAGGAATTCGATATTGTCAGATCTGCGCTTAACGAAGCTGAAATGACGGTTACATGTTTTGGTTCAGCAATCGGAAACTGGAGCAGGAACATTCGGGGAGACTTTTCAATTGATGTTGAAGACCTTAAGGTTGCCGCTAAAAGAATGAATATACTTGGCACAAAATATATAAGGACAATGACATGGGTTCCCGATATGGATGATATAGCTTACTCAAGAAACGAAGGAATCAGGAGATATAAAGAGCTGGTGAAAATTGCAGAAGATGCCGGAATCTATCTTGCCCACGAAAATTGTGAAGGATGGGGCGGATTCTCTCCGCAGAATATGGTGGAATTGAAAACTGAGGTCAACAGCCCCAATCTGGTTCTTCTCTATGATACAGGTAATGTGGTTTCCCACGGGGACGATCCTGAGGAGTTTTTCAAAGGAATCAGGGGACATTTTGATTATATACACATTAAGGACGCAAAATTCGGTGTTGGAGACGAAGGGCATGCTTTTACATACTGCGGCGAAGGAGACGGAAATCTGCCTGAGATACTTCGCAGGGTTATTAAAGAAGATGGATACGACGGAATCATTTCAATCGAGCCGCATATTGCAGCAATAGTGCACAAAGGCAGTGGTAGTTCCAAAGGCGAAGAGGTCATGTATAACTCATATCTTAAATACGGCCGCAAGCTTGAGAAAATTTTAAAAGCTATTTAATCGAATTATAAAACAATTTGTATAAAGGGCAGCTATCCACGGGATAGTTGCTCTTTTTAAGTATGACGGGCATGCCGTCAATCTGTGGTGAAAGTCCACTAGGGGCGTAGTTGCCGACGAACCCCAAAGCGACTTGCAAGTTTCACACCGTGAGGTGTGGGAG
>JAUVJE010000047.1 GCA_030592355.1 Clostridia bacterium | reverse complement strand
TATGTATCCTACAAGGATATCAAGAAACTAATGGTCGATTTGAAACGGGTATACAAAGCGCCAACTGAAGAAAATGCCCTTCTTGCCCTAGAGGATTTCGACGGAATCTGGGGAAAGAAATATCCCAGGATTACTGATTCGTGGCGGAAAAACTGGTCCGAATTATCCACATATTTTTAATATCCCCAGGCAGTTCGCACACTGATTTATACTACGAACACCATAGAGAATTTCAACCGTCAGCTACGGAAAGTCACCAAGAACAAGAGCGTTTTTCCGACGGATGACAGTCTTTTCAAGATGCTGTATCTTGCGACACGGGACATCACGAAAAAATGGTCAATGCGTCGTCAGAACTGGGGAGAAATATATTCTCAGCTGGCTGTATATTTCAATGAAAGGATTCCATATTAGAAAAATCGAATACAGAATACAGGAAGAAAAATCAGGGAATCAACCCTGAAATCTTGACAAGTAAATTTTCTGTGATATTTTGTAAACAGAGGAGATGGCGAAAAATCCGCCATCTACCTAAAGAAAAATCAATTAATGATTACATCCATTTTGAAGCCTGCAAATAAAAAGTCAACAGTAAAAAAGTATTCTTTTAAAAAAGTTTATGCAGGAAATAAAGCATCACAAAGAGACCACCGAACATCGTTGGCCTAAGTTAAGAGTATATTAGCGACTCTCACTCTGGAAGAGAAGCTAAATATTCTTTCAATCTCCCATAGTAGATTCGCAAAAACTTGTTAGCACCTGCAGTCATATAGACATAGTAAGGTTTTCCTTGAGCACGCTTCTTATCTATAAACCGATATACTGCATCATCTTGAGGCTTAGTCTTTACAAGGATATCCATGACTTGAAATAAGGTTTTGCGTAAGTTAGAAGATCCTTTTTTCGAAGTGCGAACACTTTTTTGCTTATAGGCTCCGGATTGATTCACACCAGGATCTACCCCGGCAAATGCAGCAAGGGCACCTTTGTGAGTAAAGCGTGTAACATCACCGATTTCAGCCATCAGCTGAGGACCAAGAGATGGACCGACCCCAGCCATTTTCATGACGACAAGGTACTCTGGGAGTTTAGATGCAGTTTCATTCATCAGAACCCGGAGTTTTTCTACGGTTTTTGATGAGATATTGAGCTGCTCTACAGCTTGCTTAACAATAAGCTTGGTCAAATCATCTTTGGGAAGCACAGGAATGAGTTCCTTAGCTACTCCATAGATTTCTTCAGCTTTTGATTGGCTGAAGCTGTACTTCTTTCGCTTGCACCATTTCTGATAATGATTGGCGAAAGCCTTTAGAGACATTTTGCGGACGCAGTCCGCATGCCAGTATGTTAAGGCAAAATCAACCCATTTTTGGCTGCCATCAGCACGGGCACGACTATCGAAATAAGTATTAACCCCAGGATAAGTTTGATCAAGAATTCCGATGAAGTTGTTTTTCATAGCAGTCTTATGCTTCATGTAAAAACTAAACTGACGATTCATTGTTTTCAGCTGATGGCGCAATTCATCCATAAGACAATACTGTTTCAAATCATTCCATCTGTCAAGGGCATATCGGGCTATTTTCGTCGCATCTGCCTTATCAGATTTAACTTTGCGGAGAGAATTATCGCCGAAATCCTTAATAAGTTTTGGATTTACATCACTCACAAAAAGATGTGCATGAGAAAGTTCATAAGCCAGTGGTTCGTAATAACGACCAGTGTGTTCCATAACAATTCGGGATTCACCTTCAATAGACTTGATTTGTGCAATTAAGGACCTGATTTCACTTGAATAATGGTGAATCTCAAAAGGTGAAGAAACAATTTCACCATATGGGCGAAGAATAGCAATCATGCTTTTGCCTTTAGAAACATCTATACCTACTGCGTTCATAAATTTGTCACCTCCTTAAGATTAATGCAATGGTTTAGTACCAGTTTCACTCATTGCCTATTCTATCTACTGTGGTGTGACACGAACGTACTGTAGGACAGCAGTTCAACCTGCATAAAACGAACGCTGCGAATGAGGAGCTGGTTAGCAGTCTCCATTAAGCGGACGCAAAGTCCAAAATACACGACGCCAACCCATTGCTCCTCCTATTCTAACAGCTTAAGCAACAAGATGATTATGGCCTGACTGGATGTTAGGCACAATTAACCATAAATATATTGTAGTAGAATACACGAAACTTGAAACAGACCCACAGACCCGCAAATGTTACACGTTACCGACCTGAGTAGTGACATTTACATTCCTTGGTATGTACACGGACATTTATGGCGTTTCTCAAACCTCTCTACTATCATTTATTTTGCGATACACCAACGATGTCCTATGTACCTTTGACACCCCTCATATCCTTGAATGTCGTTTTTGATACTGCAGTGCGTCAACGTGTTGATTTCCCCTTTAAAATGTATATAAATCCTAGTAACCGGAAATCACTGATTAACCCGTCAGATCAGACTTCCGTTACTTCCTCTTCTTTGTCCTTTATAATCCTATCAATGTCTTTGATATGATTATTGGTCAACTCCTGAATATCTTTTTCAATATCTTTTAGATCATCCTCGGTTATGTCACTGCCTTTTTCCTGTTTCTTATACTCGTCTATGGCATTTCTTCTTATTGCACGGATTTTGACTTTAACTTCTTCACCATGATTTTTAATGGTTTTTACGATTTCTTTTCTTCTCTCTTCAGAAAGCATTGGAAATGAAAGCCTGATGACTTTGCCGTCGTTTGATGGATTGATGCCGATATTTGACGCATATATTGCTTTTTCAATATCCCCTACCACATTGGAGTCCCAAGGTTGTATAACAATCATCCTGGCATCCGGAACGGATATATTTCCGATTTGATTTATTGGTGTTTTAACCCCGTAATAATCAACCATTATCCCATTCAAAATCGCAGGATTTGCCCTTCCTGCCCTGATTGTGGTTAAATGTTCTTTAAACAATTCTATTGCTAAGTCCATTTCTTCTCTATACTCGGTGTATTCACCTACGTACTGCATAGCATACCTCCTTATGGAATTTAATAATATTATCTCACAATGTCATTTTGCGGGCAACTCATTTTTTAATAAATGTTCCTGTGCTTTTCCCCATAACAGCATCCACAATATTACTTGGGTCTTCAAGAGCAAAAAGCAAAGATGGAATTTCGTTGTCCAGGCAGAGCGATGTAGCCGTTAAATCAATCGCCGCAAGTTTATTCATGAGAACTTCATGATATGTAATCGTATCATATTTAACCGCATCTGGATTTTTCTTCGGATCATCAGAGTAGATGCCATCAATATTCTTTGCAAACAGTATTATGTCTGCGTCAATTTCCGCAGCCCTAAGAGCAGCTCCCGTATCCGTTGAGAAAAACGGATTGCCGGTCCCGCATGCGAAGATGACAATTTCATTGTTCCTTAAGTGCGAAACAGCTTTCCTCTTAATATATGGTTCTGCAATCCTGTCCATGGGAATCGCACTCATTACCCTTGTAGGCATATTGAATTTTTCAAGAGCATCCTGCAACGCCAGTGAATTAATTACAGTTCCCAGCATTCCCATGTGGTCGGCGGTGGACCTGTCCATTCCCTTACCGTCCCGGCCTCTCCAAAAATTCCCCGCTCCCACAACAATTGCGATTTGAACTCCCATTTTATAAACGACTTCTATACTCCCGACAATTTTAGCTACAGTGTTGGAATCAATCCCAAAACCTTTAACGCCGGCCAATGCCTCGCCGCTGAGTTTAAGGAGGATTCTGTTATATTTTGCCTTGCTCATACTACTTACCTGCTTTCACTATATCATTTGGGTAAAAAAAGGGGCGCATTTCGCACCCCGATGTATTTTATTTATTTGCCCATTGTCTTTTGGACTTCTTCAGCAAAATTTTCTTCTCTCTTTTCAAGACCTTCACCCATTTCATATCGGGTAAATCTCCTGATTTTTATGTTCTCGCCGATTTTGGCAATAAGTTCAGTAGTCAGCTGGGTTACTGTCTTGTCAGAATCTTTGATGAACGGCTGTTCCGTCAGACAAATCTGTTTGAAAAATTTATCAATTCTTCCTTCAATAATTTTGTCTACGATTTTTTCAGGCTTGCCTTCGTTAATTGCCTGCGCCTTAAGGATTGCTTTTTCCTTTTCAACTATTTCAGAAGGAACATCCTCACGGCCTACATACTGCGGTTTCATTGCTGCAATCTGCATGGCGATATCTTTTACGAACTGCTTGAAATCTTCATTTTTTGCTGCAAAATCAGTTTCGATGTTAACTTCAAGAAGCACTCCTATTCTTCCGTTGCTATGTATATAAGAAGTAACGATTCCTTCCGCTGCGATTCTGCTTGATTTCTTCTCTGCAGTGGAAATACCCGTTTCCCTCAGTATTTTATTTGCCTTATTAAGATCGCCTTTGGCTTCTACGAGTGCTTTTTTGCAATCCATCATGCCTGCGCCTGTTTTATCTCTTAATGCTTTGACATCAGCTGCTTTTATCATAGTGTTCCCTCCTTATAGAACTATATAATTATTCAGTCTCAGAAGCTTTTTTTGCTGCTTCCTTTTTAATTTCTTCTTTTTTTGTAGATGCTTTTACAACCTTAGGAGTTTTCTCTGCTACTTCAACTGTTTTCACATCTTCCTCTATAGCTTCTTCAATTTTCACGGGTTCTTCTGCCACTTTTACAGGTGCTTCTACCACTTTTACAGGTGCCTTTTCTACCTTTGCAGGCGCTTCTACTGCTTTTGTAGGCGCTTCTACTGCTTTTGCAGGTGCTTTTACTACCTTTGCAGGTGCTTTTACTACCTTTACAGGTGCTTCTACTACCTTTGCAGGTGCTTCTACTACCTTTGCAGGTGCTTCTACTACCTTTGCAGGTGCTTCTACTACCTTTGCAGGTGTTTCTACTACCTTTGCAGGTGCTTTTTCTACCTTTGCAGGTGCTTCTGCTGCTTGTGCAGTCGCTCCCTCAGCAGGTTTCTCAGAAACTTCTGCAACAGCAGGCTTTTCAGTATTTTCGGCAGCTGTTTCTGCTTCTCCATACTGTTCGCCTTGATTAGCTTCAATAACCGCATTGGCTATAACAGATGAAATGAGCTTGACCGCCCTGATGGCATCGTCATTACCCGGTATTATGTAATCAACCTCATCGGGATCGCAGTTTGTGTCTACGATTGCCACGATGGGGATTTTAAGTTTGCGAGCTTCAAGAATCGCATTTCTTTCCTTTTTTGGATCTACAATAAACAAAACATCCGGCACACCATGCATATCCTTGATGCCGCCTAGGTTGTTTTCGAGCTTTTTCATTTCATGATGCAATTTGATAACTTCTTTTTTAGGAAGGATATCAAATGTTCCATCTTCTTCCATTGAATAAAGTTCTTTAAGACGCGTAATTCTTAGCTTGATTGTCTTATAGTTCGTGAGCATTCCCCCGAGCCACCTTGACTTAACATAGTACATCCCGCATCTTTCGGCTTCTTCCTTAACGGAGTCCTGGGCTTGTTTTTTCGTTCCGACGAAAAGAACTTCCCCGCCGTTCATTACCGTATCCCTTACGAAGGTATACGCCTCTTCAATCTTCTTAACTGTTTTTTGTAAGTCGATTATGTAGATTCCGTTCCTCTCGGTAAAGATGTATTCCGCCATTTTTGGATTCCATCTTCTTGTCTGATGCCCGAAATGAACGCCAGCTTCCAAAAGCTGTTTCATTGATACAACTGCCATATCTTTCCTCCTGTTTTTTCCTCCACGATATTCATCCCCAACGAAGACCTGAAAGGCACCTTCCGCCGGATCCAACCGTGTGTGTATTATCGGTTAATAATTATACATAGTTTACAGCGTAAAATCAATACCGAATTTAATAAGAAATTCCATACGGGATTATTAATCCATTTTAGAACTATTTTTGAATACCCGGAAAGTGTTGTCAGATTTATGATTTCCCGGAGGATATTTATCGTAATTTTTACAATTGCCCGAAAGGTAATCCACATATTTTTTACAAAAAATCCTTTTAGCACTTGCCTATTGATATTTTATCTGTTAGAATGTCATGGCGTGTTAGAAACGCGTATTATTTGTATGTAACTGGCCCGTTAAAGGAGGTGCTCGGAATGGCAAAGTGTGAAATATGTGGAAAAGCAACGGTATTCGGACATAATGTGTCCCACTCACTCAGGAGAACTAACCGCAGCTGGAAGCCAAATATCAGAAAAGTCAAGATAAATGACAACGGCACCGTAAGAAAGGCAAAGATCTGTACAAGCTGCCTGCGTTCCAATAAAATAGAACGAGCATAACCTTGATTCAACCGACTTTAAAGACATACATACGTATGTCTTTTTAAATGCAAAATTTATGAAATTTTTACCTAGACAAAATATCCGAAGCCTTATTCAAAGGTTTTTTTGATATCTGCACAGGGGTGCGATTGTGCAAATTTCGCATTTAGGTTTACGGGAATTGCAGACCGCGCGCCCATGGTCCACAAACCAATGTCCAAGGATAATCCATTTATCTTTTGGAATCTGTTTTGCAAGGTCTCTCTCGACCTTAGCCGGATCTGTTTCATTGGTGAATCCGATTCGTCTTGACAGTCTTCCTGCATGGGTATCAACGACTATTCCCGGAATTCCAAAAGCATCCCCCAAGACAAGATTGGTAGTTTTACGTCCTACTCCGGGAAGTTTTAGCAACGACTCCATATTCTGAGGTACTTCCCCTCCAAATTCATTAACCAACATGGTACAGCAGGCTATTATATTTTTTGCCTTGTTTCTGAAAAAGCCGGTCGATCTTATTAAATCTTCCAATTCACCTCTATCAGCATTCATGAAATCCCCAGCTGTACCATACCTCTTAAAAAGAGCGGGTGTAATCATATTGACCCTTGCATCCGTACACTGGGCCGCCAACTGCGTCGCTATCATCAGGTGCAGGGGATTTATATAGTCCAAAGTACATTCTGCCTGCCCGTATTCTTCTTCAAATAGTTTAATTATAGTGTTGATATTCTCTTTTTTCATCAATAATCAGCTTCCCCGAGCACAAGCGGTAAATCAAAATACCTTCCTCCGCTTTCCGTTTCCAATTCGCTTAGTCTGAATATTGATACAATTATTTCGTCACCAGGCAAATACTTATCTTTTTCCACTGCCAGTTCTTCATAACTTTTTACACGTTTTCCGTTTATCTTGGTGATTACATCGCCCATTTTAAGACCGGCTTCTTCTGCAGGAGAAAGAGCTCCCACGCTGGTTATCAGTACCCCATCGGGCGTTCCTGCCGCCTCTGCCGTCGCTGCGTCGTATTCAGTAGACACCGAAATCCCGATATTAGGCTTTCCTCTGCTTACATAACCCTGCCCTTTCAATTCATCTACCACTTCCATGGCTTTATTCACCGGGATTGCAAATCCCAGGCCTTCATAGCCCTGGCTGACAATTTTTAATGTGTTTATGCCAATAAGATTTCCACCGGAATCTACCAAAGCTCCACCGCTGTTACCCGGATTGATGGCTGCATCGGTTTGTATGAGGTTGAGTCTTTCTGAATTACCGGCTCCATTGCTTTGATCATAAAGCTCTCTGTTAAGACCGCTTATAATTCCGGAAGTAACCGAACCCATGTACATCATACCTCCGGGATTTCCTATGGCTACAGCAAGATCTCCTACATTAATATTATCAGAATCCCCTATGTCAATCGCCACCAAATTTTCCGCTTCGATTTTAAGAAGAGCAAGGTCGGAAATTGCATCACGTCCCACTACAACGGCGTCAATGGGTTCATCGATCCGGTCAATTAAGTAAATTTTTATAGTAGACGATTCATATTTCTCATTACTATTTTCCTGCAAGGCTGCCTCAACTACATGATTGTTAGTCAGAATGTAGCCGTCTTCCGAAATTATAATACCGGAGCCTTCTCCCGCGCCTTCCCTTTCCATATTAAAAAAGTAGTTTGTATACGGGAAAGTAACCCTTACACTGACAATTGAAGGAATCACTTTTTCTGCGATTGCCGCAACCGGTGAGTTTGTCGAGCTTTCAACTATCTCAACCCGCTTGATTGTTTCTTTTTCGATTGTGGTTTCTGTTTCATAAATTTCAATGACCGGTTCAGCGGTTGCATAGTTCCCCGTTAATATTGACTGGACATCCACTTTGTTAACAGCAAGAAAATATCCAACCCCCGCTATGCCGGATGCCAATCCAATTGCCAGGCAAAGAAAAGCCACGAGCACAATGAGCATTATCTTTCCTGTCTTGGTTTCCGCTTTGCTTCTGACCATCGGTTTATTTTCATATTCAAATTTTATGTTTTTTCCTTCATTATCCATTTTCACTCTCCAAATCTTTGTTATCAGTACTATAATACCCTCAAAATCTTCAGAATTTGTTAATAAAATGTAAACAATGAGAATTTATTTGCACAAGAAGTTTTGTTCCTAAGTGTTATAGACCCTGTTGGAGAGAAAAGGTAAATTCCGTACCCTTTCCTTCCGCACTGTCTACTTCAACCGTTTCTCCGTGAGCCGTAATAATTTTCCAGACGATTGCCAGCCCAAGGCCTGCCCCGCCCTTGCTGATTCCCCTGGAATAATCTTCTTTATAAAATCTGTCCCATATCATCGTGAGTTTATCAAGCGCCATTCCGCAGCCTTCATCTTTGATTTTTATCATTATCTTTGTTTTAACAGCTTTAGTACTTATGGAAATTTTCTTGCCGCCCGGCGTGAATTTCACTGCATTGTCCACTAAATTAACGCATACTCTTTCGATGTCGTCCCGATTTGCAAATACCAAAGTCCATGCATCTTCGAATTTAACAGAAATATCCAACCTTTTGCCAGTTATTTCTTTTTCAAAGGAGATAACTACGTTCCTTATCAGTTCATTAAGATCAAAAGTCTCCTTAACCAACGGCTTATCGTCATTATTAAGGCGCGTTAGGATAAGAAGATCGTTAACCAGCCTATTCAGCCGTGCAGATTCCGATTTGACAATATTCAGATAATGTTCGTGCTTCTCTTTTGGGATGGTTCCGTCAAGTATGCCTCCTATAAACCCGTTTATAGATGTGATCGGCGTGCGCAGTTCATGGGAAACATCGGATATAAATCCCTGTCTTGATATTTCAAGATTTTCAAGCTGATCCATCATGTGGTTGTATGTCCTTCCGAGTTCTCCGATTTCATCCCGGCGGCTTCCGACATTGACTCTAGCACTAAAGTTCCCCTTCGAGACCTCGCGGGTGGTATATGTCATATCGCGGAGAGGTCTGCTGAAGCTTCGCGCCAACAGCATAATCAATACTGCGGCAACAGCAATTGATATCAACCATGGGATTATGTATGCAAGCACCAGTTCGCGCCTGGCGACAGACAGTTCCTCATCGGGAATATGTATATAGATGCCAATTTTTTCATCTTCCCCCAAAAAATCGTTTCCGCGCATCTTATATGTTTTAATATAAGTCAAACCGGGTTTTGACATTCCTCCGCTGAATATTTTGGCGAATGTTCCGGTGGCATTGAATTCAGTTTCATTTGACTTGAAAAAAGGCACATATGATTCTGTGTCAAATAGGTAAAGCTCAGTTCTGTTGTAGAAATTCCTTATGAAATATTCTTCGTCGTATTCGGTTTCTCCCGATATCGCTATCATCCTGCCGTCTTCATTCACCACCCAAATTATCGCATTTGTATTTTCTGCCATCAGCCGTACGCTTTCGGTCAGTTCATTCCTGTCTTCAAGCTGCTTATAAGTGACGGGAACCGATATTATATCAGACTGCGTATTTATAGTTTTCAGATATATTTCTCCGGCTACAATATCCAGCAGTTCAATTTTGCGGTTGTATGTGAAATCATCCAGCTCTATGTAAAAGAAACCTGCCATTATCAGAAACGACAATAGGAAAATGCCTGAAAAAACAATGAGCATTTTCCAAAAAACTGATTTCATGATTTAACCTCAAATTTATACCCTATTCCCCATATTGTTTTTAATTCCCATTCGGTATTGCCAATGTTTATTTTTGCCCTAAGTCTTTTTATATGAACGTCGACAGTCCGGGAATCCCCGTAGAAGTCGAATCCCCAGATATTATGCAATAACTTTTCCCTTGTGAACACGGTATTGGGATTAGAAACAAACTGATAAAGAAGAAGGAACTCCTTGGGCGGCATTTCTATACTCTCGCCTCTTAATATAACAGAATAATTATCTTTGTTTACAACAAGGTCAGGCAACACTATCTCGTTGGGATTTTCTCTATTGCCGCCGCTTCTTCTAAGAACAGCCTTCACTCTGGCAACCAGTTCTTTCGGGTCAAAGGGTTTGACAATATAGTCATCCGCTCCAAGCTCAAGCCCCAGTACCTTGTCAAAAGTTTCTCCTTTGGCAGACAGCATCAGAATCGGGGTGGTATGTTTCCTTTTAATTGTCCTGCATACTTCCCAGCCGTCCATCCCCGGCATCATAATATCCAGAATGATTATATCGGGATTTTCAGTCTTAAACTTTTCCAACCCTTCTCTGCCGTGAAAAGCGCTCACGACTTCATACCCTTCCTTAAGAAGGTATAGGCTTACCAGTTCACATATATTTTCGTCATCATCAATAATCAAGACTTTTTCTTTTAAATCCATGGCAAACTCCTCATCATATAATTAATGATACAACTGCTTTTAACCTTTATAAGGAATTCCCGGCGAATGCCGCAAACAATCCTGTTCCCCCTGCTGAGTCATATTATATCACAGTCTGTTTCTGTAATTCATGAAGGTCTCAAGTGATCTTACGGCTGATCTTATATCAGTATAAACGGGAATTCCTCCCTTTTCCATAATGCTGACGAATTCATCATAATATTCGCTTGCGTTAACAGATACCACCATAGGTTTTTCATAACTCTCAAAAAGCCGCACAAGCACGTTCGCAAGTGAATTCTCATCCGCACATGTATCCGGCGTTGATTTTATATTTTCAACATGAGGCACAATGCCGACGATTACGGCGTTTACTTTCTCGTCCTGCATGAACGCTTTTATAAATTCACCGTACATGACGTCATCAGTCATTGGAGTAACATCCAGAATGGCATTTGAAATGTCCGCCAAACCATGGGTGTTTATCGCCTGCAGCACTTCAACAGTTTCTGCTGATACAACTGCCGGTGTAAGCTTCCCCAGTTCATCTGAAGCAATTGTGGCTTCGAATCCTGCATTTAAAACGCCCGATACACTCATACCCGATGTTTTTTTATCTGCCAAAAGGGAAAACCCCTTTATGCAATCCATGAATTCCGTGGCGTCTTCGGTTAAAATAGCCCCGGCCTGCAGACACGCCGCCATGAATGTATCATAGTCGCCGGTCATGGACGCTGTATGGCTTTTTGCAGCCTGGGCACCGGCCTCCGTCTTACCACCTTTATATATGATTATCGGCTTACAGCTTTTTTTAGCCAGCTCAAAAAACAGGCGTCCTTCCCTCTCGTCAAATCCTTCTACATAAACTGCTATGACATCAATAGTGTCATCCTGCTCGAAATAGGCGAACAAATCAGTTATTTTTACATCATATTTATTCCCAAAACTTGCTACAGCTTTGAAAACGGGATTGTTCCTGAGTTTATCTATCATGGTTATAGCCATGCCGCCGCTTTGCGTCAACAGGGCAGCATTGCTGTTTTCATCGGAGTTAATCCTAAGTCTTTCTTCCTCTATAAAAAGCGTATTGACACTGTTTCCGGGCGTATCTGTACCATAATAAATACCCATGCAGTTGGGGCCGATGATTCTCATTCCTTTAGGTTTATTTTCATCAAGAAGACTGGCAAATTCGTCATACCCTATGTCTGACGGTATGCCTGGTATCAAAACCATCGCCTTCGGTTTTCTTTTACCCAGGTTTCTTAAGAACTCCGGCACGGAACGGGCAGGCGCCGCATAGACGGCCAAATCAATTTCCTCAGGCAGTTCATCAAGGTTCTGATACATCTTATATTCTGTCCCGCATATGTGAGTACTGCCGCTTCTGAGGTTGATGCAATACATATCCGTGCGGTCAAGTTCATGGAGAAGAGTCGCTATCTCTCTTCCCATACTATATTTTGTTTCATCCCTGGATACTCCGACTACAGCGATTCCCTTCGGTTTAAAAAAGGCATCAATGTTTAATGTGTCAGCAAGAAGCTTCTTCTTGTTCTCAGATTTTTCAAATATCACATAGCCGTCAACTGCTGTAAAACGCCCGCTTTTTGAGAAAACAAAGGGATTTACATCCATAGACAGAATGTGGTATTCCACACTGTCTTCAGACACATCGGAATATCTATAGGCAAGCCTGCTGATTGCTTCTGCAGCCCTCGCTATTAATTTTTTGTACTCGGGATGTCCGATTTCATTGAATTTATTTACTATCTTAAGGGAACCGGCCAGGTTATCAGCCTCCTGAGCTGTAATATACGGAAGGCAAAGATTTGCCGGGTCATAGTATTTAGCAAAAAATTCTGCATCATCGCCGCCCTTGCTGAGGGTTACTACCGGACCGAAGGCATTGTCATTTTTTACTCCGATCAACAGCTCGTTTCCCAAACTTTGACTAAAATCTATGAATTCAACAATAAGAAAACCCTCGATTCCGGGTTTTTCCTCCTCATTAAAATGGGCAAGCACCTCTTCTTTCATATTGAATAACACGAATTGAACAAAGAGGGGCTCTACGTTGCTTATAATTTTCACCCCGCCCAGCTTCTGTTTGTGAGCAATGTCTTTGGATACGACTTTAACTACGATTTTATCTCCGAATCGTGATAGGATTTCCTCAGTTGCCATACCGGGATTAT
>JAUVJE010000148.1 GCA_030592355.1 Clostridia bacterium | reverse complement strand
GGGGCTACAATTGACATGTTCGGTGATTATCTTGGGGAAAAAGACTGGCACGTTAAGGAGAATGCAAACACCCAAAAGAGTGTTAACGGCCTTAATAATTATGTTCGCGAGGTTTTCACAAAAAGTTATTGGCTTCATGAAGTGTATCCGGAAGAAGTAAGAACAGCCCATTTAGAAGGCGATTGCCATATACATGACCTTGGCTTTTTTGGACCATATTGCGCAGGATGGGATTTAAGGCAGCTCCTGACAATGGGATTCGGCGGCGTATACGGTAAAGTTGAAAGCAATCCGGCTAAGCATCTAAGGGCATTTCTTGGACAGATAGTAAATTCAACTTTTACGACACAGGGCGAAACCGCAGGGGCGCAGGCATGGTCTAGCTTTGACACATATTGCGCACCGTTTATCAGATACGACAATCTTTCTCATAAAAAGATTAAGCAAGCGCTGCAAGAATTTATTTTCAATATAAATGTACCTACCAGGGTAGGTTTTCAGTGCCCGTTCTCGAACCTTACTTTCGACATAACGGTGCCATCTACCCTTAAGGATCATCCAATAATAATAGGTGGTGAATATAAAGAAGAAACTTATGGTGATTTCCAGGAAGAAATGGATATGTTTAATAAAGCCTTCTGTGAAATTATGCTTGAAGGTGATGCAAAAGGAAGGGTATTTACATTCCCGATTCCAACATTGAATATTACCAAAAAATTTGATTGGGATAATGATGTTGTAAATGAATTTATGAAAATAACATGCAAGTATGGTATTCCGTATTTCGCAAACTATGTAAATTCTGATCTTTCCCCGGAAGACGCAGTTTCAATGTGCTGCAGACTAAGGCTTGACACCAAAGAACTCAGAAAAAGGGGAGGCGGTCTTTTCGGCAGCAACCCTCTCACAGGTTCCGTCGGTGTCTGTACAATAAATCTTCCGAGACTTGGTTATATTTCATCGACAAAGAATGAATTCAAAGCCCGTTTGTGGAAACTTTCCCAGACATGCAAGACAAGCCTCGAAATAAAGAGAAAAATAATTGAAGCACAAACAGAAAAGGGATTATATCCATATTCGGCTAATTATCTAAAGGAAGTAAAAGAAAAAACAGGGGAATATTGGTTCAATCATTTTAGCACAATAGGCATAATCGGAATGAACGAAGCGCTTCTTAATTTTATGGGCAAGGACATTATATCGGACGAGGGTCAGGAATTTTCAATTGAGATAATGGAATATATGAGGGAGCTTCTGAAAGACTTTCAGAATGAAACAGGCCATGTATATAATTTAGAGGCAACGCCGGCAGAGGGTACTGCGTACAGGTTGGCAAAGGCCGATAAAGAAAAATATCCGGATATCATCTGTGCGGGAACTAATAATCCGTATTACACGAACTCAACACAGGTCCCTGTGGAATACTCTGATGATATTTTCGAAGTGTTGGAAAAACAGGACACACTTCAGTCGCTTTATACAGGAGGAACGGTGCTGCACTTATATCTCGGTGAAAGCATAGAGGATATAGAGACCGTTAAGAACCTGATTAAAACCATATTTACAAAATATAAACTTCCATATGTATCTATAACGCCGACATTCAGCATTTGCAACGACCACGGATATATTCGCGGCGAGCATTTCGAATGTCCGGAATGCGGCAACGAAACTGAAGTATGGTCAAGGGTCGTGGGATATCTAAGACCTGTTGAAAACTACAACAAAGGCAAGAAAGAAGAGTATATGGACAGGAAGAAATTTGTTCTCACGAAAGAGCAGATATCATGCTGATAGCGGGGCTTCAAAAGAATTCACTCGTTGATTACAGGGGTAAAGTGGCTGCGGTCGTCTTTACCCCTTACTGTAATTTCAACTGCTATTATTGCCACAATAGGATACTTCTCGAGACCAATCCTGATAAAGTCAGGTACAATTTGATTGACGAAGCCGAAGTAATGGCATTCCTAAAAAAGCGGGTGGGCTTGCTTCAGGGAGTTGTTATTACGGGCGGCGAACCAACTCTGCATGAAGATCTTCCGAATTTTATCAAAGAAGTGCGGAAGCTTAAATTTCCGGTTAAGCTGGATACAAACGGCGGACGCCCGGAGGTGCTCGGGAAATTGATTGGCGAAAGACTTCTTGATTCAATTGCAATGGATATTAAGGCGCCATTTCGCCGTTATAACGAGATGTGCGGCGTTGAAGTTAATCATGAAAACATAAAAAAAAGCATAGAATTGATTATGGACAGCGGTATTGATTATGAATTCCGCACCACAGCGACCCCGGAGTTCACACTTGAGGATTTCCATGATATTGCACGAATAATCGACGGTTGCAGACTCTATGTCCTCCAGCAATTCAGAAAACCTGAAAATCATGGCGAATTTGCCGACATCCGAAACGCCCGCAAACCTCACCCCAAGATGTTTTTTGAAAAAGCCCGTGATATATGCAGCCCCCATGCAAAAGAAATAATAATCCGCGGTGTCAACCTATAACCATGTACCAATCATCCGTCGGACACTTGAGTCACCTGTACCAATCATCCGACGGATACTTGACTCATTTTACAAATAGATTGTCTAATTACACCAACTAATATATAATACCCTTTGCCGCGCTAGACGGGGAATTAGCGGTGCCTCGTAACCTGCAACCCGCTCCAGCAGGGTTTAATTCCCGCCGGAGGGCATTTGCTGCAGAGCAGCCCGGCATAAGTGGTGTTGAAGATTTGGTCTTGCGCTATGGACGCCCGTGAACCCCGTCAGGTCCGGAAGGAAGCAGCGGTAAGCGGAACTGCCCATGTGCCGCAGGTTAACCTAATCCGAGCCGGTTGTGCCGATAGCGTCTGTTGTATGTGTTCGAAGGCGGGTGCGCGGTTTTTTTCTTGTCGCGTATTTGATATAATAAGACTGCTGGATAATCAAGGAATAATGATATTCAACAAGCCCTATAATCAATGTAACGAAATGACAGGGGGGATTATGTCCTATATAGCACTGTACCGGGAATGGCGTCCCAAAACATTCGATGAAGTCATAGAGCAAGAACATATAACAAGAACATTGAAGAATGCCGTAAAAAACGACAGGATTGCGCATGCGTATCTTTTCTGCGGCACAAGAGGCACCGGTAAAACCAGCATGGCCTACATAATGTCCAGGGCGGTAAATTGTCTGAACCTACAGGACGGCAACCCCTGTAATGAGTGCAGCATATGCAAAGGTATATTGAACAATACCATGCTTGATGTAATTGAAATGGATGCCGCATCCAACAATAGTGTTGAAAATATCAGGTCAATCAGAGAGGAAGTCGCTTACGCTCCTGCAATGGCCAAATTCAAGGTTTATATCATTGATGAAGTTCATATGCTTTCTACGGGAGCCTTCAATGCGCTTTTAAAAACACTTGAAGAACCTCCGTCGCATGTTATTTTTATTTTAGCTACCACAGAACCCCACAGGCTTCCGGCAACAGTGCTCTCGCGATGTCAAAGATATGATTTCCACAGAATTTCCGCGGAAGGAATAAGTGAGCGGCTTAATCAGATTCTTGAGCAAAAAGATGTCAATATCACGGAAAGAGCCATGAGAATCATTGCACGTGTGGCCAATGGCGCGCTGAGGGATGCAATCAGCCTCCTTGACCAATGTCTTTCAGCGGGTGTAAAAGAAATCAATGTAGAAACCGTCTTAGAAAGTGCAGGTATTTTACAAGACGAGGCTGCGGCGGATATCGCACAGGCAATACACGATAAAGACGTACCCCGGATGCTTGAAATAACTGATGCGGTGCTGATGCACGGCAAGAGTCCGGCGCAATTTCTTTCAAGCTTAATATATTATTACAGAAATCTGCTCATATGCACAGGTGTTAAAGATCCTGAAATGTTCATTGAAAGCAGCGATGATATGATAAGCCTTATGAAACAGCAGGCCGATGCCATGGGAAGAGAATTTGTCACTTATGTTATAAGAGAATTATCCGGTGCAGAGGCTATCGTGAAAAGATCGCTGCAACCCAGAACATATCTCGAGGTCGTGCTTATAAATGTATCTTCAATGAATATTTCGTTCCCGGAACAGGCTTCAATTCACGAAAGAATATCAGCGCTTGAGAATAAAATCAATAGGATAAAAAATACTCCGGCACCCAAGGGGGCGTCAAGTAATTTATATCGGTCTCCGGTACAAAATTCTAACCCACATAAGGCAACACAGGCCGGAGGAAAACCAAAAACCCCCGAAAAAAAGAAAAAGGAAGCGGTTAATTCGGATTTTGTGTGGAATGATGTTATAAACCACCTAAAGAACCAAAATGCTATGGAAGTGGCGCCGTATCTGCCTGGTTCAACTGCGGTGCTTGAAGGCAACAGCCTCAGTATAAACTTCGCGAAATCATTCAATAAAGACATGATAGGCAAGAGCAGAAACAATCGGTTAATAATAAAAAAGGCAGTTGATGAGTTATATGGTTCAGACTGCGAAGTAAATGTATACAGCAGTGATTTTTCGTCTTCCGGAGGAGACTACTTTGAAAACATGGCGAAACAAGCCGAGGAACTCGGTGTAAAGCTGGAGATAGAATAAGGAGGGAACAATGGCAAGAGGAACTATGGGCGGCAACAAGGGAGGCGGTAATTTCAATAACTTGATGAAACAAGCCCAGAAAATGCAGATGGAAATGCAAAAGGCTCAGAAAGAACTCGAAGAAAAAACATTCGAAGGTCATGCAGGCGGCGGGGCTGTCAGGATAGAAATGAACGGTAAAAAGGAACTTACTGCAGTTGAAATACAACCTGACGTTGCGGATCCGGATGATATAGAAATGCTGCAGGACCTGATAATGGCAGCGTTCAATCAAGCAGCCGGTAAAGTTGATGAGGAAACCCAGTCAACAATGGGAGGCATCACAGGCGGTATGAAGATACCGGGTATGTAGGTGATTTATGTCTGGAATTTATCCTAAGGCACTTTCAAGGTTAATAGAAGCTTTTGAGTCGTTTCCGGGAATCGGGAGGAAAATGGCGCAGAGGTTGGCTTTTCACACTTTGGAAATGGACGACAAGCGCTTGGAATTCATTTCAGGTGCAATAAAAAATGTAAAAAAGGAAGTGGTGTACTGTTCCGTATGCTGTAATATTTCCGACGGCGACCCATGCAACATATGCAGAAGTTCCAGAGACAAGGGAACCATATGTGTCGTACAGACGCCAAAGGATGTAATCGCTATGGAAAAAACAGGGGAATTCAGGGGTGCTTACCATGTACTGCATGGTGTAATATCACCCATGGATGGAATAGGCCCCGAAGATATCAAAATCAAGGAATTGCTTGCGAGGCTGGGTGATGTGACGGACGAAGTTATAATTGCCACAAGTCCTACGGTTGAAGGCGAAGCTACTGCAATGTATATATCCAAACTATTAAAACCTCTGGACATAAAAGTGACAAGGCTTGCTCACGGCATTCCCGTCGGTGCGGATATTGAGTTCACAGATGAGGCAACGCTGATTATGGCTCTAAGAGGAAGGACCAGTATATAAACCGGCAAAAAAAAGAGCACCCATTTGATATAATAAATATATAATTTCAGTGGCGAGTGCTTTTACAACTAATATTAAATTAACTTAGATATATGTTCAACGAGGAATATAAATGAAAAATCTTATATCTTGCATTAAGTATACAGCACCTAACACAAAAAAGATATATGGTAAATGTTAATATTTTGTGAACTATTATATTATTATGGAGGTTTTGGCATATGAAAGTGAGAAAAGCTGTTATTCCCGCAGCGGGTCTTGGAACCAGATTTCTGCCTGCTACAAAAGCGCAGCCCAAGGAAATGCTGCCTATAGTGGATAAACCTACAATTCAATATATTGTTGAAGAAGCTGTTGCAGCTGGAATCGAAGATATTATAATTATCTCCGGCAGAGGCAAACGG
>JAUVJE010000150.1 GCA_030592355.1 Clostridia bacterium | reverse complement strand
CTTTTTAAACGCTTCCGGCTGGGAATCAGTTTCATATCCTCCGGGATGTATACAGTTGAACCGCACACCGGAAGGTCCGTAGAAACCCGCAAAAAACCTTGTAAGATTTACCATTCCTCCCTTGTTAAAATAGTATGCGGCACCTCCGGTTTTTAAAAGCCCGGTACCTTCATAAAGCCAGTCATCATAGCCGACCAAGCCATAGATGGAACCGATGTTAATGACAGATCCGCTCCCTGCCCCAGCCATTGCTTTTCCAAACTCCCTGCACATCATGATGACACCGGTTGCATTAACGCTGAAATCAGCATTGGCTTTTTCCTCGGTGAGTTCCTCAACAGGACCTGAACGTGCAACGGAGTTATTAATAAGAATATCAATTTTCCCACTTATTCTTATAATTTCATCACGTAGTGAAATAATTGAATCAATGCTGCTCTGGTCATATGCCAGCGGGGTGACTTCAAGTCCCTCATCTTTTAATAAATCAGTAAATTCTTTCAGCTTTTTAAGATTTCTTGAGGCTGTATAAGTTTCGGCGCCCGCCTGCGCCATCGCCCGCACCATCTGTCTGCCGTAAAGACCGGCCCCGCCCGTCACCAAAGCAACCTTGCCTTTAAGATTAAAAGTTTCAAGTATATTCATATTAACCTTCCCTTTTATTCCAGAGCCATGGGTAAAACAGCCAATCCGGCGCTCCTTCAAGCTCTGATTTTATTTCATTCATCATATCGTCTGTAAATTTAGGTGTATTTATCAATTTTGCATTATCGCTCACATGGCCGGGATTATCGGCACCCACCACCAATGAATCAACATAGTTAAGGCTGTTAACATATCCCATGGCCAATTCCGCAACTGAAAGCTCGTATATATCGGCAATATTTCTGATTTTTTTAATAAACGGAATGATTTCCGTTAAATTTCCATACAACTCTTTTACGTTCATGAAAAACAGCCCTTGAAGATATACGCTTCGCGCAAAAACTGTTTTATCTTTTAAAATTTCTTCTGCTTCTGTGCCTGTTATTCGATAATCCAATATGTTCGCAGGAATTTGAAATGCTGTGTACATATCGTTTTCAATTATGTTTTTAATCCCTTTATAATCATAACCTGACGCACCTGCCGTTTTCACACAACCCTGCTTCATTAGCTTTTTTATTGTGCCGTCTATCTGTTTTGCGTATTTTTCATATTCAGCTGCGTCATGCATAAGCAGATAGTCCACATAATCGGTTCCCAGGGCAACCAGCGACCGCTCCACCGAGCCAATCAAATTGTACTCAACATCATCCCTGTCTATATCTCCAAGTTTAAATTTAGTTACAATGGACAGTGATTCCCGGTCTATGTTTTTTTCTTTTAACCAGCTGCCTATGACTTTTTCTGAATCACCATACCCAGATGCTGTATCAAGACAATTAACCCCAGTTTCAATTGCGCTGTCTAATATAGAATAAGCCTTCTCTCTATCCGGCTTGCCTTCGGTATTTGCTATACCGTAATTCAGGCCCAGTTGCACGGTGCCCAAGGTCATACGTGATACCATTTTCATCACAGTTCTCCTATTTCTAACATGCAGTTTCTAATTCCTTCCATGGCATCCGGTTCTACCAGTCCGTGATAATCCGGCTGATACAGACCAGGTATTCCAAGCAGGTTCATGGCGTATGAGTAAGCTGTGAAAACAGAACTTTTAACAAATTCATCTCTGAGTTTAATAATATTTGCTAAAAATTCAGAAACGCCCTTGTGGTCTCCGTTTTTTGCACATATATACATAAGTTTTGAATTCACGGGAGTTACCGTGAACATGCCGTCAAGATTCTTTTGTATACCGCTTTCCTGTGCCTTGTCGAAAATATCCAGCCCGCTGAAAAGCAGTTCAAACCCTTCTGGGACTCTCCCGTCAGTCATAACTTTGTTCAACATATCATAGTTTGCTGTCTTTATACCTGCAATATTATCTTCATTCATCAGTTCAAGCAGTACTTCCTCTGTCATAGGAGACTGGGTTACCACAGGCAGGTCGTAAATATATATTGGATAATATGACTCCCGGGCCAACATAGTATAGAAATTCAGAATCTGCCGGTTCGTTGATTTATAGTAGTAAGGCGTAGTGGCGACCACTCCGTTAATTTCCAGTTCGCCCAGTGAAAATATTCTGTCCATAACCCTGGATACTGAATTATCCATAACGCCAACCATAACCGGAAGCCGCCCTGCATTTATTTCTACGCAAGCTTCTGCAACATCAGGGTATGCACTGTCTTTTATTGATGTCATATTCCCCATGGAACCCAGACACAGCAATCCGGAAGCCCCCGAATCAATCATTAATTCAATTTGTTTTTTAAAACTATCCTTCGCCAGATTGCCATCGGTATCCAGCGGCGTACCCAACGCAGGGAAGAATCCATTTTTCATGTTAGAACCTTTCATATGTTTCATTTTCAGTAGCTCTATAAGCAGACTGGATTACATTTTGAACCTGTACGGCGTCCTCTGCGGGAACTTCCACGGTTGCACCGTTTAGAATAGAGTTTGAAAATGATTCTATTTCCTTTGTGTACATATTGCCGAACTCCACATCAATTTTAATTGGTTCAACATTATTATTGTTTTGTTGAGCGTCATATTCCAGGCTGTCATCAGAAATCATTACTTCAAGCTTACCTCCTTCTGCCTGTGATATGGTGCCTTCCGCAAGCATGCTTCCCTTTGTGCCGTAAATTTCCAGGCGTCCCCTTGCAGCTGCATCAGGTATGTTGAAATTAGATTCCACATGGCAGATGGCGCCGTTTTCCAGTTCAATAAGCAGTGCCCCCGAATCTTCCACTTCATACTCAAATGTGAGAGTTGAAGTCATCCCGGCGGCTCGCTTTGCTTTTGACCCGGTAATATATTGTATTAAATCAAGACAGTGCACACCCATGTCCATAAGTGCTCCCCCGCCTGATGTTGCCATTGCCTGACGCCAGTTTCCCGGCATGTCGGGGTACCAGCATGTAAGCTGCGCCCGGCATGATACTATCTGTCCCATCTTGCCTTCTTCAACCATTTTTTTCATAGCCTGATGGTATGCGTGATAGCGCATCATGAAACCTGTTGCCAGTAAAATCCCTTTTGATTTACAGTAGTCGATAACTTCCTTGCCTTCATCTACGGTTAACGCAATGGGTTTTTCAAGAAGAATGTGTTTCCCGGCATCGGCCGCTGCCATTGCCTGTCTTTTATGGTGAACCACCGGAGAGGCAATATAAACCGCTTCTACTTCAGAATCTGCCAGAAGGTCCGCTTCATTATCATATGCCTTTGCTGCTTTATATTTTTCTCTCAATTTTTCAGACATGGCCATATCAATTTCCATGACTGCATATATTTCAGCATTTTCAGCCAATTCTATGCCCGGCATTGTTCTCCTGTCGGCTATGCCCCCGGCGCCAATTATTCCCCATTTCACTTTTTTCATTTACAATCTCCTTCCGCCTGCGATTACCAAGTGTATATTTGCTTCTTCATTCATTATGACCAGATCAGCCCTTTTACCGGGTTCAATGCTTCCGGTTTTTTTGTCAATCCCAAGAAGTTTCGCAGGATTCAATGTTCCCAGTCGAACTGCTTCCGGCCAGCTGATGCCAGTGTGTTTTTTCATGTTGCGGACAGCTTTATTTAAGCTGAGCAATGAGCCTGATAATTCTCCCTGTTCGTTATAATTCAAGTCGGATCCGTTTTCTTTGGTTGAAACTGCATCTGATATCAGGATATTTCTATCACCCAAACACTTATAGGCAATTTTAAGTAACTCAGCAGGAACATGAACTCCTTTTGAATCTGCTATTAATTCCGCATACAGGTGATCGCTGGCCAGCACTACTTCAGCAGTTCCGTTCTCGTGGATTGCTTTCCTGCCGGGTCTTTCTTTCGGCCCCATTGCATCAAATAAGTGGCAGATTAGTTCAATTCCTTCCAGCTGTACAGCCGTGCACTCCGTATGTCCGGCACAGGAAATGATTTCAGGTTTTGAAAGTATAAACTCTCTCAGTTCTTCCGCTCCGTCAATCTCAGGCGAGAACATCCATATTTTAATGAGGCCCTTTCCCGCGTTATAGATTTCCTCCATCTCAGCTCGGCTGAAAGCCCTGGCCAAGCTGGTTTCGGCGCCATACTGAGGATTTATATACGGTCCTTCGCAGTTGATCCCAAGAATCCCACCTTCATCTATTTCCGCTATTTTCTTTATAGAAGAAAGAAATTTATCTGCGGTCATATTATATCCGATTGTGGGAAGAATCCCTGTTGTACCGTTTCTCCTGTGAGCTTCGTATGCGGTTCCCGGGTCATCTGCAAAAAGCGCACCCCCGCCGCCGTGGCAGTGGATATCAATAAATCCCGGTGTAACAAGCAGGCCGCCGGCATTTATATCACCCGGAGTTGTTTTCTGAGGTTCACCGGCTTCGACAAAGGATATTAATCCATCCTCAATCCCGATAAATCCCCTAAAGATATCCTTTTCTGTAACAATTGTTCCATTTTTAATATAATACATACTATCTCTTACCATTTTTATACTTCAACCCGCCAGGTTATTTACCTTGGGCAAAATATTCAAACACGCCGACGTTCTTCGACCTGGTCGCCTTGGTACGTCTCCGGTACGTTCACTGATTGTGCAGTACATCTTTTAGGTGTCGGAACGACCCTGTTTATTGCTACGCCCATGACTGTCGCATCGTTCCTCGCCTTCAGCTTCCGGTACAATGCTTGCGTCAAGGCCTGCAATCTTCCGCTTGTCATTCATCCGACGGCGACGTTCCTCGACCTGGTTGCCTTGGTACGTCTCCGGTACGTCGCTTAATTGCATTCGGCTTCTAATGGGCCGGCTAATTCTTTTAAAAAGAACAATTTCCCGGGCAGCGTCGGCATGAATGTGGAAGGTATCCACATGTCCGGACCGTATCTAAGTGTCATCCAAAGCGACATTCCCTGCCATTGCATCCCTCTCCCAAGGGTTCCGTCACAACCGCCTATTATCTTATCTGATTGTAAAAACAATCCGGGGCCTATTGTGTTGGCCCTGCATGGAACCAATGTTGTTCGGCTTTTAAAGCTTGTTATTGCGTTTTGTTCGATTGTAAGAGGATGCAGCAATGCTCCTATTCTATGTGTTTGCTTCTTCCATTCTTCCAATGAATCAAATTCTCCTGCAAACTGCGGTTCCCAAAATGCGATATGGCACATCCTGCCTATTCCGAATACAGTTACAAGTTTTGCTCCTTCTTTCTTTAGTGAGGCTATTTCCTCTGCATATATAGGAAGATTTTCCCTTGTGGCAAAATGCCTTTGTTTCAATGGAACCGTAAGCTCCCCAAGCGGACCATAGAAAGCTTCTCCCATAGCGTTTTGAAATGCTCCCGGATCATCGGGTTCCAATGTGTTTCCATCACCGTCGCTCCATTCATCCATATTAAATCCATGTACATGTGATGCGCTGATATTCCATTCTTTAAGAAAATACACTGCCCAACGATACATTCCCATCGGTCCCACCGGAAGAATTATTGCAAGTTGCCTTCCCTCCTCTCCCGTTGTTTTTATTTCCCTTGCGATTTCATGCCCCATCATCATGTTAAAATCATTTATATTCCCGCATTCAATCGGTTTAAAGTCGTCATTCCAGAAAGCCTGTCTTTCCAGAATTGTCTCAGGTGGATTAGAGCAACACGCATCTATTTTTTCAAAATTCCACCCTTTGGGATAAAAATCTTCTAAAAGGGACCCTCTAATTGTGTCAATAAAATTCATAATATGTCTTGTATGATGTAGTTAACAACTAAATCATACTCTCCTTTTCTAGTTTTTACGCTCT
This sequence comes from Clostridia bacterium, assembly GCA_030592355.1. Taxonomy (GTDB): domain Bacteria; phylum Bacillota; class Clostridia; order DUPQ01; family DUPQ01; genus JAFGQE01. The sequence continues at coordinate 69 of JAUVJE010000150.1, read as the reverse complement.
CTTCTTATTTCTGTTGAGTTTGAAAAGGTGAAGGAGCGTAGCGTATGAAGCTTTTCAAACTCAGGTGCT
>JAUVJE010000009.1 GCA_030592355.1 Clostridia bacterium | reverse complement strand
TAACGCCGGCGCATGCTGCTAGGCGCGCAACAGCCTCAGCCCAGTTATCCATGTCATTTTTAGTATAACCCACCACAACAGGTTTTCCGGTGGTGCCGCTGGATGCATGAAGCTCCACAATTTCACTCATTGGTACGGCAAGCAGGTCAAAAGGGTAGTTATCTCTTAGGTCGTCTTTAGTTGTGAAAGGTATTTTAATGATATCCTCAGCGGATTTTATATCATTGGGCTTAAGACCGATATTATCAAATTTTTTCTTATATAAAGGAACCTTGTCGTAAGCATACTTAACAATGCTTACTAATCTCTCAGACTGCAGCGCAGTCATCTCATCCCTGCTCATACATTCTATATCCCGATTGAAAATCATATTGGCTCCTAACTATGAATAGTAAAACAGCGCCATCCAAATGGCGCGGCGTTAATTCAACAGACGCAAGTTATAACACCGCATCTCCCGGCAGACATCTAAAAAACAATCTGATAAACGGCTATTTACCGTACTACCGTATTTCTTATGCCCCATCAGATGATTAACACTTTAAAATATTATATTTTCATATATATACGTTGTCAATAAGGAAACTTATTCCAGACCTGTCCCCAAAGATGCTTTATTGTCAGTTTTCGTTATTTTTGTTCACATCAAGTATCCATTTTGCGGAGCAATTAACATTAATATTATTACTGAAAGAATGGAACTCCTCGATTGAATTCTTGTTTAGAGCACCATCATGCACTGCTTTAATCATAATATTTTTCATTGTGTGCTCAAGAGAAGTAAATTCTATCATCCTGACTTTATATCCCTGTGCTTCCAGCGCGAGTCCTCGTAATGCATTTGTAGATAATTCAGTGAACTTGTCTTTCATAATTCCATATTTCAATATTGGGGACAGGTCTTCATTTTTTATCTGTTTGAACAATTCGTGCTGGCAACATGGCACCGACATAATCAGACCTGTCCCCGCTTCAACTGCTTTTGCCAAGGCCAGATCCGTTGCAGTGTCGCATGCATGCAGGGCAACAACCAGATCCGGTTTAATAAGTTTCGCATCTTTGATATCTCCATATTCGAACCTAATTCCATCAAGCATCAGTTTATTTGTTATATCGTTCAACTTATCAATAACATCTTGCTTAAGGTCCATACCAAGGATTTCTGTCTTTTTACCTTTTATACTAGTGAAAAAGTGATGAATTGCGAGAGTAAGGTATCCTTTTCCGCAGCATAAATCTGCAACCGAGATAATTTCCCTGTCCCTAAACCGGTCATAATCATCATCCAGAAGTTCAAGAAACCTGTTAATCTGTCTGAATTTTGAATAATGCTTTTTAAAGACCTGTCCCTTACTGTCCATTATTCCAAGTTCAATAAGGAATCCTACAGACTCGCCTTCCGGGATGAGGTATTTTTTTTCAATGTTGTGCTTACCCGGGGACAGGTTTGATTTTGTAGGTTCCCTCCTTATTATTGAAAGGGCACCTTTCTTCATTGTCCTTAAATAGTAATCTGATCCATCAGTATAAATAACCGCATTTTTATAGCCTGCGGCGAGCGATTCGTGTATATACGCAACTATTTCATTTTCTTCTAAGTTTCTGTGGTAAGCCTTATTATCAATTATTTTTTCCTCCTGATAGAAAGACCTGTCCCCTCCGCTGATTTTTCTAATTCTGCAGCGTGATATTTTTTTATCGCGTGTCCCTCCAAATGTTATGAGAATAATATTCTCCAAAAAGATGTCCGCCATTTTAAAAGTTTTCTTCATTCACTTAACCCCCGTACATGTGTATCTTAAAATATTTCCATATATATTTATATACTTAAAACCCGCATCTGCCAGCTGGTTTCTGATTTTCGACGGCAAAGACCAGTCAGGATCAGGTATAAATCCACTTATTGACATAATTCCACCCTTTTTAAGCACCCTATATGCCTCGAGTAATGCTTCATGCGGATCTGGTATCTTCTCAAGTACAGATACCATGAATACGACATCAAATGCATCCGCAGGATATGGTATTTCATAAGCAGATGCATTTACTATCCTTATATTTTTTATATCTTTATTTTTTCCCTTAGCAAGTTTTTTATTCAACTTGTTATTCATGTTCTGCTGTATGTCTAAAGCAACAATCCCGCCCTCATTACCGACAGCTATTGCGAAAGGCAGTGTAAAAAACCCGCTCCCGCTTCCAATTTCAAGGATCTGCATTCCCTCTTTCACACCACTGTTTTTAATGATAAGAGCAGGAGGTTGTATCAACTTTCTTAATTTTAAATCCAGTAAAATATTACTAAACACAGGCGCCGGGAAATGAACAAATTTCCTAATAATACCTAAAAGGATTCTCACACACAAAAGTGCTATGAAAATCCATAACAATATTCTCAGAATAATCACTTTCATCACCCCCACGAAGTTATATCCCGTCCAACATTAAGCCTTGTTGTTAATCAGGCACTAATTATATACTATTTAATTAGTATGCACATGGGGACAGGTCTCGAATTTATTCCATCGGAAATTATAAATAATTCCCCTCTTCTCGCCAGATTCTCATCATTAACTCATAACGTTCAAGTGGCATTCCCGTATAAACGCAGTTGGAGGTTGAAAAAATATATCCATAACCAGGCATACCATTTTTCAAGGCATATCTTACTTCTGCTTCAACCTCTTCATCAGTACCGCTTTCAAGAAGTCCGCAGTTTACATTGCCTATAAGACAAATTTTATCACCGTAGAGTCTTTTTACCTCTGCAATATCCACTCCTGCCTGAGGATCAAGGGAATGCAAAGCGTCAGGCTTACATTCTACAAGTTGATCGATGATTGGCATAATATTACCATCTGTGTGTTTGATTGTATAAAAACCCAAGTCCCGGTAGCCTTGTATTAATTTCTCCAGGTAAGGGGCTACAAACTCGGAAAATTGGTTCGGACTCATAAAAGGGCCGGTATTAAGGCAGTAATCAGCACATAGCGCAAAACCATCAAGAAGACCATATTTTGAAATTTTTTCTGCCTTCTCCAAGGCAGCATTAACCATCTTTTCCGCATCTGATTTCAATCCTTTTGCATCATCGGCCATCCTATATGAAAACTCAAGCATGTCCGTGCCATTAGGAATTGAGTATGTGGCATCGCCGTGCCTCATAAGAAAATATCTATCACCGCTTATTTCCCTTATCAGCTCTAAATTTCTGATGATTTCATCGAAATCACTGAAGTTCGGTTTTGCGAATATGGCATTATGTTCATAAGTCCGGGCTACTGTGACAGCTAAATCCGCTATATCGCATCTATGAAGGTTTTTCTCCGAATCGGACATTTGGTCCCATTGGTAAAACCTGCGGTGTGTCTCGTGGAGCCTGCCGAATTTTTCCATTGTCAGGAAAAACACAAGTTCAAAAGTCGGAACTCTACCTGTAATCGGCTGTCTTTTAAGTGCCCTTATAAACATCTCTTTTGGAGTCATTTACTTCCCTCTCAATTGCTTTTTTATTACGAAATTCTTTTAGTTCTCCCCTTTGCGGATTTGAATATAATCATCATAATAATAATGGCCCTATATACCGATTATTATAATCTGCTCAATTACATTATTTTAATCAGGTTTAACTGATTGATAAGGTTTGTTTTTTAAATATTATTATTAAGCCGTTTAAATTCAACTGTCCAGCTCGGATCAGTTGATATATTGTAAGCTTTGGCAAAATTACCTTGGTTTATCGCAATTGCCATCCTGTAAAGAGAATTCACATATATGATTTGTTCGCTTATATAAACATCCGCAAAGGACTTGCCGTACGTAATTCTGTTATTATAAATTGTTCTGGCGCCATTTCTTATAATAACTTCAACTTTTTCGCCAAATTGAAATCCTAATTTTGTAAAATCCTCACGGGAAATATTCGTCCATAACGACCCGAACCGCACATCAAGGATATCAATCGTCCCCTTAATACTGTTATTTGTAACTTCCACATCTCCCATTTCAAGTTCAACAATAGAATTTACGCTGAATTTATTACCGACATCTTCAAATCCTATAATACCTGATGCCAATTTCGCTCCTGTGAAAGCATACACATCACGTCCATGGAATGTGTACGAATGCTCTGTATCTTTACGCCTGTGCCTTGTTTCTTCAATTTCCCGAATCTCTGAAATTCCAACATATTTTTTCAAATGAGTTAATGTTCCGTTGTCCGGTGTAACCACATACTGATTATTTACTGTTTTTACAACTACACTTTTTCTTACGCTGCCAACTCCGGGATCAACAACAGATACAAAAACCGTATCCTCAGGCCAGTATTCCATTGCCTGGAACAACCTGTAGGAAGCTTCCCATATGTTATATGGCGGTATATCATGGGTCAGGTTGTATGCCCTCAGGTTTTCGTCAACTTCAAAAGCAACACCGTACATTGCTGCAACAGCTCCGTCAACCAGACCAAAATCACTTTGGAAAACTAAAAGTTTATTCATCATCATTCTTCTCCTTTACTGAACTCAACCACCCAATCTGCCCCATAACCGATTCCATATATCTCTAAAAAGCTTCCCTGATTTACAGCAAATGCAATATTTAATAATTCATTGTTGTATATCATCGGCTGTCCTTTTTTCGCAAAACCAAACGACTGATGAAAAAGAAGCGTCTCACTAAAGATTTCATCATCACTATTCTTTATTATTACATCCACCATATCCCCATAACTGAATCCTGCTTCTTTAAATTCAGCTAATGATATATTGGTCCATGAGTTACCAAAATTAGGATCGGGTATCTCAATGATTCCTCTTACGTATCCCTTTTTTATGAAAGGTTTGAGAATTATATGTTCAATTATATCTTTTACCGGATACTTAGGCCCTACTCCCTTAAAATTGATGATACCGGCGGCAAGCCGTGCCCCGCAGTATGCAAAAACATCTCTGCCGTGGAAAATCGCCACATCTTCCGTTCCTTTGCCCTTTAGTCTATTCATATTTTCATCAATCTCTCTTATTTCTTCTATGCCTACAAGTTTCTTAAGGTGAGTCAGCGACCCGTTGTCCGGAGTTACAACATAGTATCCGTCCTTGGTTCTTGCGACTGAAGCTTTTCTCGGTGTTCCCACCCCCGGATCGACTACCGAAACAAAAACCGTATCCTTTGGCCAGAATTTCATTGACTGATATAGCCTGTAGGATGCGCTCCATGTATCGTACTGCGGTATTTCGTGGGTTCCGTCTAATATCTCCAGTTCTCTGTCAACGCTCTTTACAACTCCGTACATCGCGCAGACAGCTCCTTCCTTATATGTAAAATCTGTCTGGAAAACCATTATCGACTTCATTTTAATCTCCTTAATTTTCAAATTTAATTACTATCCTATATGAATGGATTATAGAATCTGCTGTGATTAATAAATACAGAAATAATAATTGTAGCTGTTAAAATCACTAAAGAAATCAACAGAGCAAAAATATCTTCTTTAGTCAGCTTGCGTCTTCTATACCAGGTTCTCTTTTTAAACTTGCCGAATCCTCTTAAATCCATTGCATTTGTTATGGTTTCTATCCTATCCAAAGTAGATAAAATCAATGGTAAAATTATCGAAAGCGCCCTTTTAAACCTGTCCCAGAATTTAGCTTTATTCGACATTTCCAAACCACGCGCTTGCTGGGCCTGGGATATATCTTTATAATCCCGCTGAATATCCGGGAAATATCTTAACGTAAGAGCAAAGGCAAAAGCTGCTTTATAATGAACCCCGATTGCATTTAGCGAAGATGCCAGTTCACTTGGATCTGTTGTGAGCAGAAATATCATCCCAAGAGGTATGACTGAAGCATATTTCATAAATTTAGTAACAATAAAGAAAAGAGTCTCGCTTGTTACATCATAATTACCGAAAAGCTTTAAAAACACATGCCTGGTCCCGTAAATTTCCGTTCCGTAGCCTGGCGCAAAAAAGAATGTAAGCATAGCATTAACAGCCAAAAATATTACAACGTAAATCAACATCAGTTTTATTTGAGAGAATGTAATTTTTGAAATTTTCAATACGATGAAGGAAAATACCATTACACAGATAATCACTCTTATGTCATACGAGAACATTACTGCTCCCGTAAGCACCAGAAAGCAAATGAGTTTGGTAATGCCTGAAAGCCTGTGGACAAAAGAGTCCGCCTTCTGGGCTGTGAATAAACCGATTCTCATTTTGCCTTCACCTGCCTCTCGTAATCAATAAAGCATTGCACAAAAGAAGTTTCATCCTCAATTCCAGTCATTTGAGCCAGTTGATATAATGAGGTCTCCTTCAAATTTGCAGCATCTATTATATCAGGACTTGTCAATACAACAGACGCAAGGGTGTCGCTTATAAGATTACCATCAGTTAAAACAATTGAACGCGGTGTATATTCGAGCATTAAGTGCATATCATGTGTAATAAGTATCACAGTTACACCGGTTTTATTAATTTTAAGAAGGAATTCCATAATTTCCGTATAATGTCTGTAGTCCTGCCCTGCAGTAGGTTCATCTAAAATTAAAACCTTCGGATCCAGAACCAGAATTGAAGCAATTGTAACTCTTTTTTTCTGTCCGTAGCTCAATGCTGAAACAGGCCAGTTTGTAAATGGAGCAAGCCCGCAAATATCAAGTACTTTCTTAACGCGGATTTTTATTTCTTCTTCGGAAACCTGCCGAAGCTTAAGTCCAAGTGCGACCTCGTCGTAAATCATAGGTTGAGACAGCATCTGGTTTGGATTTTGCATAACAAATCCAATCCTCTCTGCCCTCTCCTTAATACTTTTATCTGCAATATCATCGCTTAAGTAATATATTTTCCCCTTGCCCTCTTTTTCAAACCCGCAAAGAAGCTTTGCAATCGTTGATTTACCGGCTCCGTTCCTGCCTATTAACGAAAGCATCTCACCTTCGGTAATTTCAAATCCAATATCATGCAGCACTTCTTTATCTTTTACGTAACTAAATGAAATACCTTTCATTTCCAGGATTAATGTATTGCTTTTGGCATGTTCTTGTTTTTTAATAGATTTATACCAAGTCTGTACTTTTTTCTTGGTCTTTTCATTTATAGTCAATGTTGATATATATCCGGGTTTAAGCCTTTTATTAATGTCAATGCCTGCATACTTCAACGCAGTTATATAAAGCGGTTCGCGTATGCCTGTTTTGATAAGAATATCCGAAGATACTAGACTATGAGAATCAATATCAGCAATTATACGTCCTTCATCCAAAACTATTATGCGGTCAACACGTCTGTGCAGAACATCCTCAAGCCTATGCTCTATAATAATTATTGTTTTATCAGATTCTTCATGAATATCATGTATTATCTCAATAGCTTGTTTTCCGGTTGCAGGGTCAAGGTTCGCAAGGGGTTCGTCAAAAAGCAGAATATCAACATCATCTATCATAACCCCTGCTAGTTCGGTTCTTTGTTTCTGCCCTCCCGAAAGTTCGTATGGCGAAGATGAAAGCCATCGATCCATATCGACCATTTTCGCAACTTCATCCACCCGCTTTTTCATTTCCGGCAACGCAACACAGTCGTTTTCCATCGAGAATGCAATATCCTCTCCAACTGAAAGGCCGATAAACTGTCCATCGGCATCCTGTAATACCGTCCCTATGGATTTAGACAATTTGAAAATATTCTGTTCGCTGCTTTCAATGTCGTTTATCTTAAGGCTGCCCTTAATTTCACCTTTATATGAAAAAGGAATAAGCCCATTCAAACAGTGGCCCAGGGTGCTTTTACCGCTCCCACTGGGCCCTGCTATCATGATTTTTTCACCTTGGTAAATTTCCAGGTTAATATCGTGTAATGTAGGCTGTGACTGGCTGAAATATTGAAATGAGAAGTCCCGAAACACGATTATTGGTTTTTTATCCATTCTGCTTCACTTTCAGGCTATTCTCCCTTTTTTAAGCTTCCTTTTTTTGTTTTGGTAAGTGAATATGCCCATAGAAGCAACGAACCAAATACACCTGCGCTAATGCAGTTCATAAGGCAAGCTACTGCTCCCTGTGTGAAAACTAAATTCACAGGTTCTGCATAGATAACAATATCCAGTAACGGAGCAATAATAATCCAGGCTATAACATTACCAATAATTTGGATAATATTGAAAGTTAAAATATCTTTCCATGTGAAAATGCCTTCTTCAACCTTTGTCTTAAGAAAAGCAAATCCATAAATAAAGCCCGCAACGCCACTGGCTATTACCCAGCTCCACCATGGTGAACCATACTGAATGGCATCACTAAGTCCATGTCCTATGAATGCTATCAATCCACCCGCGATTGGGCCAAATAAAACAGCAAACATGCCTGCAAGACCATATGCCGTCTGGAAACTGGTTTCAGGAATCGGTGACGGTATTTTCACAAACATAAACAAAAGTGTGAAAATTGCAGCCCCAAGACCGGTTGCAACAATTGTTTTTGTTGTCACTTTGAATAATTTTTTCATTTCTGTCTCCTTTTAATCTTTATTTTACAAGTATAACAGTTGCATCTTCAACACTTTAACATCCCCTAAACAGCGCTGAATAACCATTAAACACATAAACACATTCACAGGATTTTTAATTTTTAATTCCGCAATTCCCCTCAGCAATACTCAAAACACTAATGTGTTCATATGAGCACGTACTAAATTCCCTAATGACATTATACAATACTTTACACGTATTTCAAATAATGTTTTTGCAATGCAAAGCTATCATTACGGACCTGTCCCTATACTTTTTATTATTAGCAGACCTGTCCCTCTTTATATTGATTTAGCAGACCTGTCCCTCATCTAGAAATTAAAATCTGATTTGCAGAACCACCGAATAACCGTGTGCAACCTATTTAATTAATCTATTGTTATCAGATACTCTGAATTTCAATTATTTACATATATGATATAATTTCAGTATAAACTTTGAAAGGTAGCATTATGAGACTTCATAAAAAGGTTTTTATCGATTTATTTGTTAAGATGATTGGTTTTGGTGTTTGTATTGGAATTGTTTTCCCATTCTTCACACTATTATTTGGTGTCGAAAGGTCTACCGCTCTATCGCCTTTATTTTTCCTGTCCTGTGTTTTTGCAGGAATTATTGTTGGTTTAATGGGCTTTTTTATAGTGAAGGCAAATTTTAAAAAAAGATTATTGAATCTTATCAACAACATGATCAAGGTAAATAATAAAATAATTTCTTTTCAGGATGAAACCTTAGATAATGAAGCTCATACTGATGAGTTTATGATTTCAGAAGATTCAGATGATTGCTTCGGTCAAATGGCTGATTCTTTCAATACGCTTGTTCAGACTTTGATGGAAACACTTTATTTCCAAAAAGGACATCGGATATATATTGAGAACTTAACAGAAAACCTTGATTTAAAAGAATTATCCGATTATGCCTTGGAAGTTCTTATTGGGCACTCCAATGCTTCATCAGGTGCCCTGCTGATTGAAAAAGAGGGCGAGTTGGTTACAACTTCCTCTTATGGAATAAAAGAAGGAAACGAACTCGAAACCAATAATATGATTTTAAATGTACTTAAGACAGGTGAACGAAGCTTTTTAAAATTTAACAAAGATATCATTTTAGACGGAATCCTCACCGATTACAGACCTTCTGAGCTCATTCTGGAACCTATAGTGTTCAATAATATAAATACCGGTGTTCTGCTTCTGGCAACTGCCGGAAAGCTTGACGTAAAATTCCTTGAGCAACTGGATATCTTTATGCGAAGTTTTTCATTAATTTTAAATAATTCCCTTCAACATGAACAAATGCAAAAACTTGCTGCGCTTGATCCGTTAACCGGAATTTACAACAGGCGCTTTGGATTAAATCGTTTGAAAGAAGAATGCTCCCGTTCAACCCGTTTTAATTCGCCTCTTGGAATTCTAATGCTGGATATCGATAAATTTAAAATGGTCAACGATACTTATGGTCACATCGCGGGAGACAGGGTCATTAAACGCATCGTGGGTGAAATACAAAGAATCCTTAGAAACGGAGACATAGTTGTAAGGTACGGCGGCGAAGAATTCTTGGTTATCCTTCCCGGCGCCAGTAATGACAATGCTTATAAAGTAGCCGAGAGAATTCGTTATTCAGTTTCCCAGAGCAAAACCATTTATGGCGAAAATGAAATTCAGGTCAAGGTCAGTATAGGTATTGATTCTTTTCCGGAATCAAATGTAGTCGACCATACGGATTTAATTGCGCATGCAGATGAAGCATTGTACACGGCTAAAAACACAGGCCGCGACAAAACAATAATTTATAATCGCTGAATTTTATATTGATTGAATACCCATGCCGATTGCTTCATGTTCGAAACCTTTCCTTGGAGAGCCTATAAAACCATATAATACAACAGCAATCCACTCGCCGTTTTTTTTGTCGTCCACAGAAAGATTGCCCCGGACTACAGTAAAAACGAGCCCTGTTGTCCTTAATACGCTTTCAAGGGCAACCGGCCCTCTGCAATAGCCGCTGAACGCTTCGCTTATAGCATGATAAAGCGCATGTTCCTCGTGATAGTTTTCCCTTATAATATCCTGTCGGAAAACCGCTGTTTCAATGGCCGCAAATATTTTCCCGGCATTCATTGAACCTACGCCGCCTTTGACAAGACTGTAGCCTTTTTTCTGATATTCTTCAATAAATTTTACTTCTCTATTATCTGAAACAGCCAAAGTGATTGCGATTTTACCTATGCCGGTTTTTCTCGTATCAGTCACTATATCACCCCTGTTGTATTATAGCATGAATAGAAATTATCTATTTTTATCATGATTGGTTATAAGGAAACGCTTCTTAAGATTTTTTCTTCTTTTTCAATGCATTTTCTTTCCAATGACTCGACCTTCCTTGAAATATCTTCAACAAAAACCCTGTCCTTGATAGAACCTAAATTTATCTTTATGTTCAGCAAAGCAGCGAGTACTGCTGTTCTTGCAAGCATCGCAGAAACCATTCCGTCTGTAACCGCATTCTTATTGCCATGCTGTACTACGATTTCTGAGAGTTCCATAACTTTAAATGCCTTTTCCGCTACCTCCATCGGCACGCTTGCTGCTTTCTTCAGGTTTACTTGTATGGTTTCGGTCCTTATTTTTTTTTCTTCAGAGGTTTCTTTCGGCATTCTATAAGCTTCCATTACCAGTGTAAAAACTGCGCTGTCATTTTCTATATCCTCTATTAATGATTTGCGTAAACTTAAAGCTTTTTCCTTCACTTCAATCATAATGGATTCGGATTCGAAATATTTTTTATTACCGATAGTTACGTTTGATACCATTTCGGCAAGCGCTGCACCCAATGTTCCGCAAAGAGCCGCCGCGCTGCCGCCTCCAGGCACAGGATTTTTAGAAGCCGTAATATCTATGAATTCTGTTAAACTCAAATTTTTCATGTTTATCTCCTATTTATTACAATTTCACCATTTTTAATAACGGTTTTTACGATATTGATTCCTGTATTGTATGTTAAAAAGTCTATAGACGGATATTCCAGTATTAATATATCTGCTTTTTTACCCGGTTCAATGCTCCCGACTTCATTCTCTTTTCTTATGGCAGCTGCACCATTTATTGTCAATGCAGTTATAATCTCAGATGTGCTCATTTCCATATTTAACGCCGCAAGTGCGATTATAAGGGGTATAGAGTTTGTAAAACTGCTTCCCGGGTTAAAATCTGTTGCCAATGCAACTGCACACCCTCTTTCAATCATTCTCCTGGCGTCTGCATATGCTTCTTTCAGGTTGAACGCCGTCGCAGGTAATAGTGTTGCGATTACACCTTTCTCCGCCATATTAACGATGCCTTCTTCCGATGCACTTAACAGATGGTCTGCAGAAATTGCACCAAGCTCTGCAGCTAGTTCCGCACCCCCAAATTGCACAATTTCATCAGCATGCAGTTTAAGTGAAAATCCCATTTTCTTCGCTTCAGATAAAAACTTTCTGGATTGTTTAATATTGAAAACGCCTTTTTCACAAAAAATATCCACGAATTCAGCAAGATTATTTTCTTTTATCTTTGGTAAAGCAATTTTTATCATAAATTCAATAAATTCGTCACCTTTTCCCTTATACTCTTCCGGAACAGAATGCGGTCCTAAAAAAGTAGACACGATATCCACAGGATGGCTGGAATTCAATTCCCTCATGGTTTTTAGCTGCTTAATCTCTGTTTCTATATCAAGTCCGTATCCGCTCTTCCCTTCTACTGTTGTGACGCCAAAAGAGAGCATCGAATCAAGTCTTTTCCGCCCGGATTCAATCAATTCGTCCAGCGAAGCAGCTCTTGTGCTTTTTACAGTACTCGAGATACCTCCTCCCATTTTCAGAAGGTCCATATACGTATTTCCCTGATGCCTTGCAGCAAATTCATCCGCACGGTATCCTCCGAAAACGAAATGAGTATGAGAGTCAACAAAACCAGGTAGAACCGTCTTGTCTTTACAATCAATTTCAATGTAATTTTCAATATCATTTCTCTTGATTACATCAGCTGTCTTTCCAACATCGGTTATCAGACCGCCTGCTATTGTAATGCACCCGTCCCTTATAATCCCTATATCTTTCATATCAGCTCCGCATTTTGGAGCTTTTCCTTTTGATGTTACAAGTTCATTTATATTCTTTAATACCAAATCAGCCATTTTTACAACCTTGCTTCTAAAACTTGATCTATACTGAAATTCTCAAGTCCAAGATAATATTCCGAGCAATCAATCAAAGCCTGCATTGGCACAAGCCCGACAATCTCACTCCCAAGAACATTTACTCCATACCTTTTACATTCCATTTTCACAGTTTCATAAACCCTGTAGATGGACGTATTGCTATAGTCCGTTAAGTTTATGGACACTTCCACTATCCCTCTTTCCTCAAGTTCTACACCCATTGCCTTGCAAAATCTAAACCCACCGTTCATATGCCTTATATTCTAACTGATTTTGGTTGCAATCTCAATATTATCTGTATCAAGCTTAATATTGTAAGCAACAAGCGGTTTTCTCGCGCCAATCGCCGTTACCCCTCCTGTCGGATGTATTGTATCGGGACCGAAATCGCTTTTCCACTTTTCACTTTTCATTTTATCTTTCATTCCCTCAAACTCGCCTTTTCTGATTCTCCCAAGGTTTTGTCTATGTGGAGAAACCGCCGACATTTCATACAGAATAAACGGTTGCCCGCATCTTTGGGCCGCTTCTTTTGCAACAGCTTTTGCAATTTCGTCAGCTTCGCCCATTGTAACGTTTTTAATTGGTATAAATGGCACAACATCAACAGCCCCCATTCTCGGATGCTGCCCGGAATGTACAGTCATATCAATAAGCTCTACTGCCTTCACTATCGATTCAATAATAACCTTCTTTAAAGCCTCCGGTTCCCCGATAACCGTTACAACACTTCTGTTGTGATCTTTATCACTGCTATAATCTAAAAGTTTAACACCCTTTTTACCCCTGAATGTATCTACAATTTTCTCAACTTTTTCTAAATCCCTGCCTTCGCTGAAATTAGGAACACATTGGATTATCCTATCCATTTCTAATCACGCCTTTCGTATTTATCGATTGTTTTCTCTATAACTTCATCACTTGCAGCATACGGCAGTGTGATGATGTTGTTTTCGCTGAAGTTTTTATTGTATTCTATACTTGTTTCAATAGAGTTTTCGCACCTCGCCCAGTTTCTTCTGGCTACCCCGACCATAACATCCCATGGGATGGCGTTTCTTAAAACTTCATCTACCCTTGCACTGCCGTCAAGCACCATGCCGAATCCACCGTTAATCGCTTTGCCGATACCCACGCCGCCGCCATTGTGAAGTGCAACAAGACTCATCCCCCTTGCTGCGTTGCCGGCAAAACAGTGAACAGCCATGTCAGCCGTAATGTTGCTTCCGTCCTTTATATTTGATGTTTCCCTAAAAGTAGAATCCGTGCCCCCTGCGTCGTGATGGTCCCTGCCTATCATTATAGGACCTACCTCTTTGTTTCTCACCATCTCATTGAATTTCAAAGCAATATCCCGTCTACCGATTGCATCTTGATATAATATCCTTGCCTGGGTTCCGACCACCAAATTATTCTTTTCTGCATCCCTAAGCCAAATCCAATTATCCATGTCCTGGCTTTTTCTATCCGGGTCCATCGTGTTGAGCGCGGCTTTATCGGTTTTTCTCAAATCGTCGTGTTTCCCGCTTAAACAAACCCATCTGAATGGTCCGTATCCATAATCGAACTGCATCGGCCCCATTATATCCTCAACATAAGAAGGAAAAATAAATCCTTCTGAAGTATCCTCGCCGTTTTTCGCAATCTCCTTTACTCCTGCGTCAAAAATCGCTTTCATAAACGAATTCCCGTAATCAAAGAAGTATGTTCCCCTTTGATTCAATGCTTTTATCAATTCAAAATGCTTTCGAAGTGAAAAATCAACCAGTTTTCTAAAAGCATTCTTATCTTCTTTAAGCATCTTGGTCCTTGTCTCAAAATCAATCCCCCGGGGACAATAACCCCCGTCATAAGGAACATGGCAGGATGTTTGGTCAGTCAGCAGGTCTATATGGATACAGTCGTCAACCGCTTTTTGAAGCAAATCAACAATATTGCCATGATATGCAATGGATACGGTTTTCTTTTTAGCTGCATACTCTTCTGCAATTGAAAGCACCTCGTCCAGATTACTTGAAACTTTATTTACCCAGCCCTGTTTAAATCGTGTGTCAATCCGGGATTTATCCACTTCAGCGATAATCCCAACCCCGCCTGCAATCTCAATTGCCTTTGGCTGCGCGCCGCTCATGCCGCCCAGGCCTGACGTCACGAAAATTCGTCCGCTCAAATTTTCGTTTCCCTTTATACCAAGTTTCATCCGTCCTGCGTTTATCAATGTATTGTATGTTCCGTGCACGATACCCTGGGGCCCGATATACATCCATCCTCCTGCTGTCATCTGCCCGTAGTTTGATACTCCCATCGCTGCAGCTTTCGACCAGTTCTCTGGGTCGTCAAACATTCCTATCATCAGTCCGTTGGTGATTATAGCTCTGGGGCTGTGAATATCAGCTTTAAAAAGACCTAAAGGATGACCCGAGGAAATTACCAAAGTCTGGTCCCGGGTTAGGATTTCAAGGTATTTCTTTATCAATCTGTATTGCATCCAGTTTTGGCATACCTGCCCTGTTTCTCCATATGTAACAAGCTCATAGGGATATAACGCTGTCTCAAAATCAAGATTGTTGTCTATCATCACCTGGAACGCTTTGCCTTCAATGCACTTACCCTTATATTCTTCCAGGGGTTTACCGTATATCCTGCCTTTTGGTCTATACCGGTAACCATATATCCTTCCCCTTGTCATCAACTCTTCCAGAAATTCTGGCGCAAGCTCATCATGGAGATGTTCGGGAATGTACCTTAGCGCATTTTTCAATGCAATCCTGATTTCCCGTTTATTAAGCAGAAGCTCTCTTTTCGGGGCTCTGCGGTACTTATTATCAAATTTGTTGTAATTTGGCTTTTTATAATCTAGTTTTATTATCATTGCTTTTGCAATTATCGAATTATCCATCATCTCTTTTCCTCAAACCAACTCTCATATCATCTTCTCAAGCTCTTTAAGCTTTCCTCAAATTTATTATCTGTTATTAAATTCTCACAGGCATTGATATCATCATATATTTCCCTATCGCAAATCAGCATATCAACTTTCTCTCTAATAATATTATAGGCATTTTGAGTCGCATCTCCTAGCTTTTTTTTAGCTCCCAGGTCAATTGCCTGGCATGAGCACATCATTTCCATCGCCAGAACCCTGCGCACGTTCTTATATATCTCCCTGGCCTTTCTTGCGCCTATTGTTCCCATTGATACATGGTCCTCCTGGTTACCGGATGAAGGTATACTGTCTACACTCGCCGGATGCGATAATATTTTATTTTCACTTACCAAAGAAGCGGCGCTGTACTGTACAATCATAAATCCGGAATTAGACCCGCCTTCCTGTACTAAAAACGCAGGAAGTTCGCTAAGGGACGGATTAACCAATCTTTCCAGCCTTCTTTCGGATATATTGGCAATCTCTGAAAGCGCGATACTCATAAAGTCGAATGCAAGGGCAACCGGTTGTCCATGGAAATTTCCACCGGATATCCCCTCATTGGTTTCATCGAAAATAATCGGGTTGTCCGTTACAGAATTCATCTCAATCTCAATTTTCTCCTTAACAAAAGCTATTGCATCCCTGCTTGCGCCATGAACCTGGGGAGTACATCTCAGGGAATATGCATCCTGTACTTTTCCTTCTCCCTGTACCATCGTGCGCCTGCTGCCTTTAAGCATAATAAGCAAATTCTCAGCGGTTTCTATTTGTCCTTTATGCGGTCTAAGCTGATGCAGCCTTGGATCCAACACCGAGATTATTCCGTTTAACGCTTCAAAGGTGAGCGCTGCAGATAAATCCGCAATATCAAGCAATTTAATTGCATCATAGACGGTATGTGCACCTACAGAAGTCATTACCTGGGTGCCGTTAATCAATGCCAGACCTTCTTTTGAAGTCAATTCAATTGTCCCAATACCCGCCCTGTTCATCGCCTCCCTGCCGTCCAGCACCTCTCCCTGGTACTCTGCTTTTCCAAGGCCTAACATAGGCAGGGCCATATGAGCAAGCGGTGCCAAATCCCCGCTTGCTCCCAATGAACCTTTTTCAGGGATTATCGGATGCACTCCCTCTTTAAGCATATCCACCATGGTTTTAATTGTTGAATACCTTATTCCCGAATAGCCCTTACAAAGGTTGTTTATTCGCAGTAGAATTATCCCTCTTACAATTTCTGTATCGAATGGGTCTCCGCACCCCACCGCATGTGAGACTATCAGGTTTTTTTGCATTTTTTTAGCTTCGTCTCCCAAGATAAGTATTTCGCTGAATTTCCCAAATCCTGTTGTTATTCCATAGATTATCTTCCCTTCATCAACAAATCTTTTGACGACTTCCCTGGAGTTATTTATCTTTTTTACGGCATTTTCTGAAATTTCCAAATCCGCATAGTTCCTGCACACTTCAATAAACTCTTCCAAAGTCAAGCTGTTGCCGTCAATTATTACTTTTTTCATATTAATAATCCTTTTCTATATATTTACACCATTGAATAAATAAAAGGTAAAACAACGGCGCTCTGCGCAGTTTATTTTACCTTCTAATATCTAATGCCTATAGGTCTTTTATTCAATTAACTAGATTATATATTAGTGATGTGTATGTGTAAAGAAACTAGCTTACGGGGACAGGTCTCACTTTTGCGATTACAAAAAAATAATCCCAATGTACTCGCTTCAATTTTAGTGCCGAAGGAGGGACTCCGGTCTACTTCGTCTTCGACTCGCATACCATCTGCGTCGGTCGTGTTCGACCTCCTGCGTTCAAGCTAAAAAATAGTCATTAAGACTATTTTTCTTAACGCTCTCACCCCTCACGGGTTCAAGTCCCTTTGTCCTTTATACACAAAAAGAGCTCTGTTGAGCTCTTTTTGCATTTGGTGCCGAAGGAGGGACTCGAACCCTCACGAGCGTAAGCTCACAGGATTTTGAATCCAGCGCGTCTGCCAGTTCCACCACTTCGGCACGTCATAATATATTAACATAGCAATTATGCCATTTCAATATTTTGTTAATTACTTATGGCCTGGCAAGCTTTACTGTCAGGTCATATGCATAAACCAGTTCTTCAAGACTGCAATGATCCTGCACGAAATGAGTAGTACAGAAAATCCACCTTTTTCCTTTGAGAGTCTTGAAAACCCTCTCTATTTCAGATTTCACATTTTCAAAATCCCCAAAGCCAAGGGTGCTCTGTATACAAAGCCCGCCCATTATGCCAAAATCATTTGAGTATTTATCTAGATAAGTTTTATATGACATCCCGGCTGTTTCCTGCCAGGGATGAAGTACATCAAATCCCATGGCGCTTACTTCCGGTAACACCCGATTAATATTTCCGTCTGAATGAAGGCTGAGAAATGTCTCGGTGGACTTAACATAATCTGCTGTTATTTTCGTATATGGCATAATCATTTCCAACCACATGTCCTTGCTGAACATAAGGTCATTCTGCGAACCCCAGTCATCAGATATGTGAATCATGTCAATACCTAATTCTATAATCGATTCGGCATACTTTTTATTCCATTCAGCCTGCCGCCTGTACACCTCTTTCATTAAACCGGGCTCTATCATCATTTGTACCATATGGTTTTCCATACCAAAAACATCATTATGGAATTCAAATATACCTGGCGTCTGCATATAACAGAACCTTTCCCTATCTCTCTGATAAAAATCAAGCCGCTTTTTTACATTTGCTAACGCCGTTTCATCATCCGCGGGCTCCATTGGTATATCAAGAATCATTTCCGGGGTTATCTCTTTCCCTGATTCAAGCAATTCTTTAAATTGTCCCTTTTTATATGGTCTCGGACCTCCGAATATATGGGCAAGGTCAAATTCATAGTTATCTTCAAAATTCTTTACAGAGCCGAATTCTGCGGATATCTCTTTGTCAAGGTTTGCAGAGACCCATCCATATACAGGCGTTCTATCAGTCTTTTCACCCGAAATCACCTTTGCCGTTAGTTCCCTGGAATTCATACTATTCTCCTTCGCTGTTCCCTTTGCTTTTTTTTGCAATGAATATGTTATACCAGATTTTTATAACAGCGGCAATAGGAATTGCTAATAATACACCCCAAAATCCTAAAAATATACTTCCTAAAATTAATACGCAGATTATAAGCATAGGATTTAAATCTACCGTTTTCCCGACTATTAGAGGCAATAAAACAAATTGTTCTATCAATTGCAATACTAATCCTGTTAGTGTTGTATAAACAATAAAAATAGGGTTATAGAAGACTATAATAACCGCACATATGGCCAGACCAATCCATGCTCCTATCACAGGCACTAAATTAGTTAATGCGAGAATCAACGCCAAGAGCCACGGTAAATTGATTCCAAGCAATTTAAAAACAAGAAATGCAAGCAATCCCAATATAGCACTTGTTATCAATTTACTGATAATATATTTGCCAACACTTATTGATGATTCCGTCAGAAACTCCCCTGTTTTTCTCCAAAAACCTCTTTCAGGATTGTTAATGTTCTCATCTTTAGGCGGTGTGGCATTTTGCTTTTTTATTTTACTTTCATTATTCATTATTTCTCCGTGTTACAGTTGGGACTCTCCTTTTAGGCCTATTTCCTCCGCTACCGTGCACATGCCTTCAAGGGTCTTTGTTATCACTTCATCAAGCTCCATACCCAGCATTTCAGTGCCTTTTAAAATAAGGTCCCTGTCAACCCCTGCAGCAAAACTCTTTTGTTTCCATTTTTTCTTTACAGATTTAAGCTTCAAATCCAATATGCTCTTACTCGGTCTCATTAACGCAGTAG
The DNA here is from genome assembly GCA_030592355.1 of Clostridia bacterium. Taxonomy (GTDB): domain Bacteria; phylum Bacillota; class Clostridia; order DUPQ01; family DUPQ01; genus JAFGQE01. The sequence goes on along the minus strand of JAUVJE010000009.1, from coordinate 2,666 downwards.
CAGTAATCAAACCGGTTAATTCATCAATGGTGAACAAAATTTTCTCCATAATGTGTTTTGGTTCTGCTTCTGTACAAATACCCCAGCCATGGCTTATTACTGAATAAATATAATCGTCGGGCCAATTATTATCCCTTAACAATTTTTCGGTCATTTTACAGTGTTGGTCCGGGAACTGCTCATAATCCAGATCATGGATTAACCCAATAATACTCCATTTTTCTTCATCTTCGTTAAAAATGCCTGCAAAATATTTCATTACTGCCTCAACTGCCAGCGCGTGTCTTATTAATGAATCATTCTTATTGTATTCCTTTAATAACTCCATTGCCGTATTCCTGTTTGGTATGTTCTCTGTCATATCTGCCCCTTTATTACATAATTTTATATATTATACCTAAATTAGTTCTGAGTGGCACTTGCTCCAGGGAATAAAATCAGGATTTTTCTCCGGAATTTTTGCTTCTATACTCTGTTTCCAGTTTTCCAGTAATTCTGTGAGCTCCAAAGCAATAGCAGACCTGTCCCCATATATGTTTTTTGTTTCGCCGGGATCACTGACGATATCATATAGTTCATAATTTTTATATTCATAAAATTGAATGAGCTTATATCTTCCCTTTCTGACAGAAGAGCCCGGGGTTCCCCCTTGATTTGCATAGTGAGGATAATGCCAGAAAATCGGCCGGTCATCAAGATAAGTATCCCTGCAGTCCTCAAATAATCTGATCAGACTTTTCCCCTCGCCTTGCTTATATTCTGCAACACCCGCAATTTCACATATAGTCGGATAAAAATCAGGACTCGTCACCGGTGTGTTGCATATGCTTCCGGGGATTATCCTGCCATCCCACTTAACGATTAATGGTTCGCGTGTTCCGCCTTCATACATCCACCCTTTGCCTTCATTTAAAGGCTTATTGCATGTCGGTGATCCTTCTGCGGTAGACAAACCCCCATTGTCCGAAGTAAAGAGTATTATTGTATCGTCATAAATCCCCTCATCTTTGAGCGTTTTAATTAATTTACCTATATTTTCATCAAGACTCTTAAGCATAGCTGCGTATGCACAGTCCGACTGCACCAGCCGTCTGATAATACGCTTATCCTTTTTATGTTCGCACGGGAAAAAATCTCCAACCTCAAACTCCTCAACAGCATCAAGGGACAGGTCTGCTTTTTTCTTTTCGAAGTATTCTATATATTCTCGCTTTGCCTCAATAGGAACATGGACAAGGTAATACCATAAATTAAGAAAAAATGGCTTTATACCTCTGTTCCTAATTAATTCAATGGCTTCGCCAGTCAGTCTGTCAGGCAGGTACTCGCCCCTTTCACCTTCAGTCAGGTTCTTTATCATCCATGGTGCAAAATACCCGTGATGGGGCATACCGGCCTCACATCCCGCGATATTTACCTCAAAACCATGTCCGTCCGGATAATGGCTTTCTTTAAATTCATTGCTCCTGTCATATCTTCCGGCAAGATGCCATTTCCCAACATGCCAAGTTGAATATCCAGCACTGATAAGTTCTTCCGCAATTGTTTTTTGATTATGTGATATGTGATCTGAATAGGGCGCGCTTACAAGATAACCCTTGGCATGCCCCCCTATGAAATTTGTTATTCCCACTGAAGCAGGATAAAGACCCGTCATTATACTCGCTCTCGTCGGAGAACATACCGGGCAGGCAGCATAAGCATCTGTAAACCTCATACCCTCCCTTGCAAGCCTATCGAGATTCGGGGTTTCATAGAAACTACTCCCCATGCAGCTTAAGTCCATCCATCCAAGGTCATCAGCCAAGATAAAAACTATATTGGGTTTTTTATACATTTTACAATCCCCCTATATGTAATTTTATTATACAATATTATAGGGACACGTCCCAAAATACATGTATTATTATCTTAAATATGTGTGTTAATTGTAGAATCCCATAAAATTAAGTCATAAATTTCATAATCGATTAGCTAAAATTCAATTGTATTTATAACTGTTGGCTTAAAGATTATTTTAGAGTTTTTGATATATAAAATTCCCCATTTTGAAGGCATTCAATAATATTCCTCATTGAATTTTCTGTATTCTGCTTTTTTACCAGTCTAATATACTTATCAGTCGCGTCGCTTCTCTTTTTGCAATGCATTAATCCAAGAATGTAGTTTGTGTCCAGAATTCCCCATTTATCATTATGAAAACTTGCATAAATACCATATGATGAATAGTAAAAATACTCTTCTTGCCCTCGATAGCCGAAAACATCCTTTGGATTATTATGAATATATGCCGACAAGGCTAGGCTGTATGTTTCTGAACACACCGGATCGCTCTCAAATCTTCCCCTGAATACAGGTCCGCCTATATTATATTTTTTATTATATTATTGGGCATAACATAGGTTTATTTTATGCATGATTACTGAAATATCTTCACCATATGGATCAATAAAGAAGTGCGCATGAGTATCCATAAAGCTAAATGAATAGATTTTATACTTATATTGTTTTTGATATTTTTTTAATAATGACAGATATTTTTCTTTGTCCTGATCATCCCGAAAAAGAAGGATCTCATCCAGCCCCCTAACCCTTATGTGATATTTATACTTTTTTGATTTATCCCGGGCTTTTCTCATGTCGTTCCTCCTTACATAATTTACCAT
>JAUVJE010000200.1 GCA_030592355.1 Clostridia bacterium | reverse complement strand
GCTAAAATTATTGAGAGTTACCTATCTACCGCTTATTTAATATACCCTTTTTCACTTAACCATACCAGTGAATCATTTGTGTAATCGTCAAGCACCTCTAAAGACCATAAAGCATCAGGGCAGAATTTTTCGAGGGTATTGCATACAGAAATAATATCCATTGAACCGTCCGCAATACCCAGGTGCCCGTCGCCGGAGCCGTTGTTATTATGAAGGTGTACATAACCAATCATATTATTAAGCCGAGTTATCCATTCATTCGTCTCTATATCAGAATAGCAATGAGCATGTCCGATATCAAGGCATATGTCAAAACGTTCGTCGTCAACACCTGAAATAATATCCATCATTAACGCCGGATCAGCATCCCGCACGTTTTCCATATGGATTCTGATGTTCCGTGTATTTGTTGATAAAATCTGTTTCCAGAAAACAATGGAATTAAATACCCATTCATCCGGGTCTGTATCCAATACTTCTCCATGGTGCACCACTAAATGTCCCGCATCTAGTTCCTCAGCTCTTCTAAGACTGAAAACCACTTCTTTTTCAGCTGCTTTACGCATTGTTTCATCAGTACATCCCGGTTGTAATTTTGAAAAAGGTCCGTGCACTGTTCTCAGCTTTATTCCCCTGAACGCCAGTCTGTGAATTTCAATTCCATCAGGTGTTTTTCTGAGATATTCCGGGCCGGAGAATGGCAGCACTTCAATGCCGTATCCCTTTCCCCTGCATATATCGGTGGTTTTTTGTAACAAACTTTGAGTTGATATAAGAAATTGCTTCATTGTTTTTTCCTTAACACAAAATAGTTGAATATAAAAGGAGTATCAGAATTATGCTTTTCCGACTCAATTATCTCAAATCCGCAATCTTTTATTATTCTGGAATATTCCCCGAATTCTATAAAAGAAAAAAATCTTCCCGTCTTGCGGCCTTCAAGCCGTCTGATTCCTTCTTCATTACCTCCGTAATTACCTATATACAGCAAACCATTAGGTTTCACAATTCTTTTTAACTCGTTCAGAACGTTTATTAAATCCGCTTTAGGAATGTGGAGAAGGCAATTCATTGTATAAACCCCATCGAAAACCCCGTCTTCAAAATCCATTTCATATATATCCATGACACTCGCATCTATTCCCTTGCTGACGCAATTATCAATATGTTTAGGTGATAAGTCTACTGCCTTAACCTTTAACCCATTTTCCATGAAAAACAGGCTGTCCTGACCTGTGCCGCATCCTAATTCTATAATTTCGGAAGCGTTCTCTTCTTTCAAAATCTTGAGGAATCTGTCACGCAAACCAATTTTCCACTGACCTTTTTCCGTAGAATCTCTTTCATCAGCATATTTATCGTAGTATTTAATAAGATTATTTTTTAGCTCAGTACGATCAGCAGTTGAGAGCGTAATGTTTCTCCCGGCAGACCCAGCCGGAATTTTTGATGTTCTATTTAAACGGTCCCGGGTGTTCATATGAATCTCCTAATCAACTATCTTCAATTTGGCGAATGAAGCCATAAGTCTCTTCGTGCCTGCAATATCAAAACTTACCTCTATCATCTTGTCGCCGCCGCTGCCTTCAGTATTTGTGACCGTTCCATCACCGAATTTTTTATGGCGTACCCTCTGTCCCGTTTTTACATTGGCTGCTTCTCCCGGAACTGCTGTGAACCCTGCAATCGTTATGGGTTTGCCGCCCTTTGTTATTCTCATCCCGCCGAAAGAATCTCTTGTGGATTGCCCTACATTCCGCCTGCCGAACCCTCCTCCGCTTTTATGCTCAATTAAAGCGGGGCTTATCTCCCTCAAAAACTGCGACTCCGGATAAGATTGAGTACGCCCATACAATGTTCTTTGCATGGTGTTGAGAAGATAAACCTCTTCCATAGCCCTTGTTATACCCACATAGCACAGACGTCGCTCTTCTTCAAGGCGTCCCTCGCTGAATGATTGGAAAGACGGGAAAACACCTTCTTCCATTCCACTGATAAAAACTATGGGAAATTCCAAACCTTTGGCGCTGTGAAGAGTCATTATGGATACATGGGTGCCTTCTGTTTCTTCATCTGCATCCGTAGCCAAAGTAACGCTTTCAAGAAATACCTCTAGTGTCAGTTTCTCACCGAAACTTTCATATTGCTCTTCGGCTTTTGTCATTATGGCGCTTTTAAGCTCTTTAATATTTTCAATCCTGGATCTTGATATAATCGTATTATCAAGCTTATACTGTTTCAAAATATCCGAATATAAAATTACATCATCATAAAGGTCTGCAACAGATTTCTCAGCTGCGGACTTTCTGAGTTTTTCAATAATACCGACAAATACCGACACTTTTTCCACACTTTTACTTAAGTTCGGATAAATGCGGATATCCCCGGCTACCTCATATATACTGGAACCGGTATCGATTGCATATTCTTCCATACGCGTCAAAGTAGTCTTTCCGATACCCCTTTTAGGTTCGTTTATAACCCTCTTCAGCTGTACGTTGTCATTGGGATTTTGTATAAGCTTAAGATAGGCCAGCACATCCTTGATTTCTTTTCTTTGATAGAAACTTATGCCGCCATAAATCCTGTAGGGAATTTTTTTATCCCTCAGCGCCTGCTCAATGCTTCTCGACTGCGCATTTACACGGTATAATACTGCATAATCCTCATAATCTCTTCCCGCTTCAATTCCCTTTTGAATCCGGCTGGCTATATAATAAGCCTCCATTGAATTAGTAGCCGCTCTGTAATAATTAATTTTGCCGCCGGTTCCTTTATCCGACCAAAGGGTCTTGCCTTTTCGTCCCAAATTATTTTTTATCACATCGTTTGCGGCATCCAGGATATTAGTTGTGGATCTGTAATTTTGTTCAAGCCGAATAACCATACACCCGGGGTAATCTTTTTCAAAATCTAGGATATTCCTAATATTCGCACCCCTCCAACCATAGATGGATTGGTCGTCGTCTCCTACAACAAAAATATTTCCATGTTTTTCAGACAGTATATACGCCAACTCATATTGTGCGGTATTTGTATCCTGATATTCGTCAATAAGTATGTGTTTAAAGGCATTCTGGAAGTACATTCTTATGTTTTCATTTTCCCTCAGCATCTTCACTGCATTTGCAATCAAATCACCGAAATCCATTGCATTGTTTTCAAGCATTCGCTTTTGATAAAGTTCGTAAACTTTACCTGCGATGGATAATTTGTAATCCGAAGCATTTTCTTTATTAAATTTTTCTGCATCAATCAATTCATCCTTTGAACGGTTTATCTGGTGAATAATCATCTTAGGCGGGAAAAGCTTTGAATCCAGATCCAGCTCTTTAAGACAATCTTTTACAAGTATTTTCTGATCATCCTGGTCGTAAATCACAAAGCCTTTCCTATATCCCAGAGACTCAGGGTACATTCTTAGCATTTTCAGACACATAGAATGAAATGTACCTATCCAGGGGAACCACATATCCCCTCCCATCATCTTTCCCACACGTCCCTTGATTTCCCGGGCTGCCTTATTGGTAAAGGTAATTGCAAGAATTGATGAAGGATACACTCCTTTTTCCATAACAAGATGCGCAACCCTGCTGGTCAATACCCTTGTCTTGCCACTGCCGGCTCCCGCCAACACAAGAACCGGACCGTCACCTGTTAAAACCGCCTCTTTTTGTTTGTTGTTTAGTTGTCCCGTAATGAAATCCATCATGCCTCCGATGCCTGAATTGATAGTAAATAGATTATATGACATGACCACTATATATTCAATTGAAACCAGCGATGGTTATGTATTATTTGGCTGTTGAAGTCAATACAGACACCTGGAGCCATATCATTTTATACTCACTTTCCACAACAGAAAGTAATAACAAATGTATTATTCCCAATGACAAAATCCTATGGGCATAAAAAAAGAGCTGTCATTTTGAGACAGCCCCTTTTTCTATTGAAAAATTAGTCTCCGGGCTCTATTAATCCGAAATTTCCAT
>JAUVJE010000185.1 GCA_030592355.1 Clostridia bacterium | reverse complement strand
TTGGAAATGCCATGTAATTCTCCTTTAAAATAATTAACTGCTTGAAAATTTACATTAATATCCCTTAACAGGGCTGCCGTTTTTCCAATGTTCGTCATAAGTGTGGGTTTCCGGCCACATAGCCCTTCTTTCGTCAGGTTTTGGAAAGTTGCCAAATGATTGATGCGGTTCATCCTGATACCAGTAAGCTACGGATGAGTAGTGGTCGGTAAATTCATTATTCTCAACCGTCCATGCGTGTTCAATATCAACCTTGATCTCTTTTGTAAAAGGAATGGGATCCTTTATATGGAACCTATATCCAGTCATTTTATCCCCGGGATGTTTGCAACTCTGCCAGATGCTGAAACCTGCAAAAGCCGTATGATGTACAGTAGGACACCATGCTGTCAGAAAATAATCCTCAGTACCGGTTCCCCATATGGAAGGTTCTGACTCACCATCAATATAGATTTTTTCATCACCCTCGCCGTACCATCCCGGTTTCAATGCTTTTTCAATACTCAAGACCATACCTGCATAATGTCCATTTCCTTTAGCATCGAGAATCCTGTAATCCCTACCGATAGTCGTGGGGTATTCCTGTCTGTACTGTGCATGGAAATATAGAATATTATCGTCTATTGATTCATGTTTCTGCCAGTCAATATTCCAGTAAAACGCCCGTATATCCTTATCAGCTTCATTGGTTATGGTCATACGCGCATGTTTTCTAAAAGGCATCTCAAACCAGCAGTTCCTTCCTGTGCCATCGTGCACAGAGGTTATTGGCATGGACAGACAATCTTCTTCCATACCATGACCGGAACCAAAGAAGTCTCCCAATGGAGTTTCTACACTCGGTTCATCTTCATCATCCCAATAAAATCGCAGAACCAGCATGCGGTTATACATTTCAACACCCTCTCCGCCAACAGTACACCACCAATGTACAATCTTTCCGGGTCCTTCAATGTCTGCCATAACCAAGGTTTCACCGGATTTGATCGGGCGCCAGTCATTGTTGCCGCCGTTTCTCTCCCAGCTGCCTTCACGCTTTGCCTTAAATTCCTGAACTTTTGTCAATTCACTAAACATATTCTCCTCCTAAGCTGTCACGCGATATTCATCAAACTTCCTTTTCTGTCCTATATCTTTCATTATGTAATTCCAACTGCTTTTGGCTTTCCAATTATGTAATTCCGACTGCTTTTGGCTTTTCAATTATGTAATTCCGACTGCTTTTGGCTTTTCAATTATGTAGTGTTACAACAGGTGCACCCTCTTCTGCAACCCCGTTTTTTACAAATTCATCAATCATCATTTTAAACAACTCAAATAGATTTTTCAACTTTTCCAGGTTCTTCAATACCCCTGTCATTTGGAAGTAAAGCTCGCCTTCAGTCAGACTGATTTTTGGTTTATATTCTTTTGTTTTAAGAATCAGTCGTTTTTGCTTTTTAATCATAGCCTTAATTTCTTCATTCTGAAATATTTCTTTGATAACAGTTTCATCATTACCCTTAAGCACAAACTCATCATCAAAATCATAATCATATGTTTCAATCAACGGCATTCCGAACATTCTCCCAACACCAGAAAAAATATTCTTTCTGCTAAGTTTGAATTTAATATCATTTTCACGAATATACGGGACCCTCATTCTGGTATAGGTAACACTACTCTTACCTGTGTTGATAGTAAAAGTATCTAAAACAATTATCCAGTTCTTATATTTAAGTGAAACCATAGTCGGTTTCCCAATGGTTCCCTTAAAAAACTCAGCATTCATTTCTGCTGCAAGCTTTTGCCATACCTCATTTTTTGGCGACCCGAAAAGTTTCATAATAGTTCCCCCATAGAGAATTTGATGATATTGTATCATTTTCTCCGTTGTTGCTGTAGCAACTACTATGAACCATACATATCCAAAGCTATATGCATCTTCTCTGATATTCTACCTGACTTCAAATTGTTAAGACTACTGTCAGCCCAGCTCGGAAAACTGTCACGCTGGAAGGCTTCAATCAAAGAATGCAAATCCGCTATTACTTCGTCTACTATCTTCTCTTTTTTTTCATAAGGACCGTACTCATTCATGAAAGCGGATGCCGCTTCCCCCGACAACGCTGAACAGACATTTCTAATGTCTGCATAAGCATACCCCCGCCCCAATAAATTAAAATCAAACATCAATACTGATTTACAGTCAGACGACACAGCCAGGTTAGTCCAGAAAAAATCATTATATGTTAATGTATTAATATAACCTTCGGTGGTATTTACAAGCTTATCAAGATTATTCAAAATTATATTCCAAATAGGGTTTCCCGCTGTTTCTGATTTTTCCATCACTAATATTAAATTTTCATAGGTTAATGAATCATATTCGCTGTATAACTCTTTTAAGTTCCCAATATTATTTCCTTTGGTATGAAGTTCCTTATACCATCTGGCAATAAGCCTTGCAACACATTCATCCTTTAAATCCTCAGGTTTGCCAAGCCGAAACTTTTTACTGTTTTTTATATCTTCAAGCAAGATAGCATCCTGTGTGTTTCCAAAATATTTTATAGTAGGAACACCCAGGGATTCCAGGGTTTTATAATTGTTTATTTCCCGGGCATCGGATTGATTTTCAAAATATTTTAGAATATACGATTCTTTATCAATGAAGACTCTATAAACATGGACTCCGACTTTACTTTGAATTTTTTCAAAATTAAAATCTGAGAAAAGGCATCCCATTTTTTCTATTAAATTGATAAGTTTTTCTTTCAATACTGATTTCTCCGGTTATTTATTCCTCACTTACACATAATTAAGTTTTATCTCCACTTATACGGCAGCAATTCATTAATTGTAACAACTTCATCCTCAGAGACCATAACCTCGGTATCCATGTTATCATCATGCAGCTGGCTGATAAATTCCCGGCAACGTCCGCAGGGAGGTATAATTTCCCCGTCCCACAAAACGGCAATCATTTTAATAACTTTGCTTTCTCCCGCAGTAACCATAGCCGCTGCAGCGGCATGTTCAGCACAAAAACCCATGGAACTGGAAGTGTCAATACAAACACCTGTATAAATATTTCCTCTATCCGTTAATAGAGCAGCCCCCACGCCTCCGCAGTCTGCATGCTCAGTCAATTTTCTGGGTTTTATAACAGCTTTGGCTTTTTCATATAATTCTATAAATTCCATATTATCTCCGTCAGTGTATTTCTATCGTTTTTTTATTAAACTGAGCTGTATTTTATTCCCGTCTTTTTGTTAATCTTCAGCTATATGTATATATTACCAAAATAAAAATAATATTTCTTAATAATATTATTCATGTTTAACCTTATGATAACAATTAATTATTTCTATTTGCTATATTTATTAAAGGTCTTTTATTAATTATATTAATGTTTAAATTAAATATCTTGATTTTTATGTTTATATGTTATAATATATGTGCATGGAAATTTGAGGGGAATGGTTTTAAAAAGTGGAAAAAGAATATTTTAAGCGAAAAATATGGAAGCCGCTCAGCATAACAATAGTAATAGTCGCTCTTTTAGTGTACTTTTCTTACTTTGTTGTGATAAGAAAAGTTAATTATAATCTTGGAGAAGGTTACTACCTTGCCAGGCTCTATCCTGAAGCAATACAAAAATTGAAACCACTGGGAGATTACAATAACAGTTATAGTTTATACATACGCGCACTGTACAGACAAGGGAAAATGTACTTCGATTCATACAATTATCTATTGGCAATCAAGTATTTTGAAGACCTTGCCCTTGAATTACCGGGGACACAGCCTCTTGTTGACGACTGTAAATTTATGATGGCCGTTACAGAAGGTGCCTTCGGACGCTTTGGTGAATGCCTTATTATGCTTAATAAATTTGATGATTTCCCTGACTATGACAGAATCATGGAAGCAGCGGTTAACCGTGACCAGGATTTCTTCATTTTCGAGTATAAAACACACCAAATTACAATGGAGCTTAAGGACGTAGTGAATTTCTATTTAAGCAAAGAATAATCGCAGAATAACCTGTTTGTAAATTATTTGAATTTTTCTAATATATATCCAGCTTATGAACGCAGGCCGTTTTTTTTGCGTTTTTTCCTTGGAATAATATATGATTTTTATGATTTTTTACTCAGTTCCGTGTCTATCAACGATAACAGCCATTGTTTTTCTCCCGGGATATTTTCCCTGATCCTGGCTGCTGCAACAACAGGAATCCATTCATTAATATCTGCAGTCGCTGAGCCGGATATTCTGCAGTATTCCTTTGTATACATTTTACAGATTCTTTTTTTAAGCACGCTGGAAACCAAACCTATAATAAGGGGAGTATCCTCTGGCATAGCGGGCCCGCTTATCATCAGCTGCGTACGGGCAACATCACTTAATGGATTGCCGGAATAGGCATTCATCCAGTCAACCGCTATATAAGAATTGC